>CAYRQO010000034.1:0-8059 GCA_964426515.1 uncultured Candidatus Saccharibacteria bacterium
TTTCCTCTCCCCGGGTCGGGCTACTTCTCGCAGAGAGTACTCGCGAGAAGTTCCGCCCTCGCCATCCCCACTCTACGCTTTGCAATATAGATTATGTGGTGTCGCTTTCGCTACTGGATTTCTGTGAGATATATAACTTCGGCGCTCATCCTTTAGCCATGGACGCCACTAGCGGAAATGCCCGAGGCGAAATACATGCACACTTGACCCACCCTCCCGTTCGCGTGTGCACAAAAACCCGCTCGCAAGGACGAGAGGGATGCGAGCGGGGCTCCCTAGGATAAAATTCTATGCTCTTTTAATTTCTCAACAAACGATGAAGAGGAATAACCCATGGAGTAATTTGCATGCAATGCTTCAATAAAACTTTTCTCTTTGTAATCTTTCAAGGCTAGATTTTTTAATTCTTCCTCAGTTAAAATACTTTCCTTCATATTGATTCTGGTAGATCTGAATCCATGAACAATTGAAACCAAGCGTCCTGACTTAATGTCAAAAATTGGCCCGCCACTGTTACCAGGATTAAATGACAGGGTAAATTCATAATTAGCTATATTTTCAGATTTTCTATATCTAGCATTTATAACTCCTTTATCTGCTCGCAAAATGATATCTCCAATTTTTGGTTTACTTAAATCTCGATTTTCAAATTGCAGAGCACATAAAGGATAGCCCAGTACACCAATATCGCTTCCAATTGGGTAATAATCTTTGGATATTCTTATAAAATCATTTTTATCCATAAAAACTTTACCATCCAAAGCATAAAATCCGTCATCTAGATATATTATACCTAAGTCAATATCAGGATATAAAAATATCTCTTGATTTAACTTCGGTTCAAATATTCTGAAGTGCCAATTATCAAGATCATCATGTTTAATTATGTAATATTTATCTCCGTCTTGATGTTGTAATAATTCTCCCTTAGTAGGATCGTTTATTACATGTGAAGCAGTTATCATTCTATGCGGAGCAGCCACAAAACCTGTTCCTAGGGTTACCCAATTTATTGCTTCCTGATTGTCGATTATAGTTTTTCTGCCACGAACAATCATATAAACTGATTTTTTAATCCAATGAAGACATTCTGAAAAGTCTTTGAACTTTTCCGGCCGTTTTGGAGTCTTTGTTTTCTTAATCTTTTTGTTAGACATATTACTTAATAAAGTTAATTTATTTTTTTATCAATACAATCTGGAAGGTGTGCTTTTTGATCGCCATTGTGTGTGCAATCCTGAAATCCCTGCGTGCTGTATGTCGTATCAAACACTCAAGCTCTATCGACTAAGTCACTTTTTCCAAGTCCCTATTTTTTACGATTGTATGGAGATTGGTTTGTCGGACGAAGACTAACACCAAGCTCACTTGCTTTTGCACGAACACCATTTTCTGGACGGCCAAGTTTTAGACCAATAACCCGAGTAGGGGTATTTTGTTTTGCTAATTGAGAAAGTTTATTCTCCTCGCTTGAGGTCCATTGCTTACCCGCGTTTCTTATATATTTAGGCATAAAATGTTTTTAATTAATTTTTTATAATATCGACCCAAATTCCACCTGTTAATAACTCTACTTGCGCTTGAAAAGTGTTTCAAGTATAATATAAGTATATTTGAAAGAAATTTGAAAGTCAAGTATAAAATTTTTATGATAACAAAAAAACAAAAAGAGATTTACGATTTTATCGTATCCTATGCAAAAGATACGGGGCATGCTCCTTCTTTAGAAGAAATTGCTGAACATTTTTCATTTCTTGCCTACCCCTCTTCGGCTTATTATCATGTTAAAAAATTACAAGATGAGGGTTATATTAAAAGAGAATCTAATATTCCTAGATCTATTGGCATTTACGCAGACAAAGAAGTAAAAACTCCTTTTTTAAAAAATGCAGGCCTAGATTCTATAAGAATTCCAATTTTAGGAGCAGTAAACGCTGGTCCAGCGACTATTTTTGCAGAAGAAAATATTGAGGGCTATCTAAAGGTTTCTCGTAGTTTGCTAAATAGAAAGGATGGAGTTTTTGCTTTGCGTGTTGAGGGTGATTCTATGAATAAGGCAAGGATTGGGAAAAATAATATTGAACAAGGTGATTTTGTGTTAATTGATTCTCAATATAGAAATCCCAAAAACGATGACATTGTTCTTTCTGTAATAGACGACTGCGCGAATATTAAAAGATTTGAAAAGGATAACAAGACAGGTGAAGTCAAACTAGTTTCAGAATCTACTAATCCAAAACATAAACCTATTTTTATATCAAGCAAGGATGATTTTATGATAAATGGAAAAGTTATCAATGTCATTAAAAGATAATTATTAAAAATGTTATAATTAAAACATCTCATGAACGAAATTTTTAAAATTTACAATTCACTACCTAATTACTACCTAGATTCACAAAATATTTTAGTGAAACTTTTTAGCTTCTTTGAAGATAAACCAATTCTAGAGAACCAAACCGATGAATTACTTTATAGAAGTTTGCAAACTAAAAATAAAATTGATCCTTTAAAGATTTACCAATTCATTGGTCTAATACACCAAAAGAAAAAAGAGTCTGAAAAAATTGTAAACACAGACAAAAGAAAGCACTTCGGTATTTATTATACAGATTATTCAATAGCACGTTTAATTGCCAAAGAAAGTCTTAGTAATTCAAAAAAACAAGATCTTTTAAATTTAAATTTTTATGAACCATGTTCTGGTACAGGTATTTTTATTATTGCATATATAGATGAAGTTATAGATAAAACTGAGAACCTTAATTCTAAGGTTTTCCAAAAGTTTATTAACCAAATTTACTTTTCAGACATAGATTCTGATGCTATTGATCTCTTAGTTAAAATTTTACCTCTTTATGTTAAATCTAAATACTCTATATCAATAAAAATAAATCCAGCAAATTATTTTAAGGGAGATATCTTATTTGATAATAAAAATGGAGAAATTAGAAAGATAGATCCAAGAGATATCTTTGGAGTTGCAAAAGGTTTTGATGTTGTCTTAACAAACCCTCCTTATAAATTACTAAAGGCAAATGGAGATAAATATAAAGACGAATTAAATTCAAATCAACACGCACTTGATATAAAAAATGTTTTAGAGTTTATTAGGGAGAATAATCTATATAAATATAACCAAGGAACACTCAATTATTACAAGATTTTTTTAGAAGAAATTTTGGAAAACTATACCCATTCATCAAGTAAAGTTGGTGCCATAATTCCAATTACATTACTTAACGATAAGCAAAGTGAGCTTCTAAGAAAAAGAATCATTAATAAATATAAATTATTTAAAATTTATATAATTCCAGAAAAAAATGAATTCTTTCCGGATATATCTCAAGCTTTTTGTTTTTTTGCATTAGATAAAAAAGAACCTGGAAAGATTATAAGAATTAATCCAAAAGTAATCAATCAAACTGATTTTAATAATGAGGGGGTTGAGGTAAACATTGACCATATTGAAAACATAAGCGAAACCGCACCGATTGTTATAGAAAATGAAATTGGATGGAAAATTCTAAAAAAATTAAATTCTTTCCCTAAACTTAGAAGTTTAGCTTCAGTTTGTAATGCTAGAGGTGAATTAGATCTCACTTTAGACAAAGATTATATAACTAAAAAGAGAACATCTCTACCCCTTTTAAGAGGTAATAATGTAAGTGAGTTTTCTTATGAACTCGGTGAATTTTTTACAGATGAAAAATTCATGAAAAAAACAGCAGAAAAAAATAAATATATATCAAAAGAAAGATTAGTATGTCAGCAAATTTCAAATATCCATCTTGAAAAACGTTTGAAATTTACAAAAATACCTGAAAACATTGTTCTAGGTAATTCTTGTAATTTTTTAACTTTCGACGAAACACTTTTTGGAAATCAAGAAGTAGGATTGGATTATTTACTGGGAGTACTTAATTCAATGCTATTAAATTGGAGATTTAAAATAACAAATTCAAATAATCACATTAGTAATTATGAATTAGCAGAGTTACCAATTGCTATACCTTTAATTTCAGACAAAAAAGAAATTGAAAAATTAGTTTCTCTTATTAAAGATAATGGTGATAGAGAAAATGTATATAAGTTGAATATGAAAGTATTTGAATTATATGGTCTAAATAAAGAAGAAATTAATTATGTATTAGGAAAGCATGAAAAATTAGTCAGCTCAGTTTTAAAACCACAAAAAGAAAGTTTATTTACATATGGTCTATAATCACACAACCTACACACTTAGTAAAAATGACCTTAAAATGGTCAAGTCTGTTCCGCCTGGTGGAAATTGGAAAAATATTCCATTAGACATACCATCAAAAAGACTTGAGCAAATAAGAATCTCAGGAGGGAGAACAACTCTATATGGTCGTCTTGCTTTTGAAAAACCTAGCTACACAATAACAACCTATTTTAATCGTCCTGGTAATGGCACATATATTCATCCAATTCATGATCGTGTTATAAGTGCTCGCGAGGCAGCTAGATTTCAATCGTTCCCAGATAGTTATATTTTTCGAGGGTCAAAGGGTTCTTTTTGTAAACAAATTGGTAATGCAGTTCCTCCATTACTTGCTTTTTCTATTGCAATCCAAATTAAGAAAAAGACAAATACAAAAAACCTTCTCGATCTATTCTGCGGTGCAGGTGGTCTGAGTCTTGGTTTTGGTTGGGCTGGATATAATATAATCGCCGCAAATGATAATTTCAAACAAGCTTGCGAAACTTATAGAGCTAATCACGAGGAAACAGTTTTGATTGAAGGTGATATCACTAATAAAAAAATCCAAGATCAACTTTTAGAAAAATCTAAAAAGGGGAAAGTAGACATAGTGGTTGGAGGTCCTCCTTGTCAAGGATTTTCTCATGCAGGAAAGAGAATGATTGATGATCCTCGCAATTTTTTATATAAGGAATTTGTTAATATAGTAAAAAAAATTAAACCAAAAGTTTTTGTATTAGAAAATGTTGAAGGTATTATGACTATAAATGATGGAAAGACTTTTGAAGAAATAAAAAAACACTTTAGAGAATTGGGATATTCTGTAGCGGGTCATAAATTGCACGCCGTTCAATATGGTGTGCCACAAAAAAGGAAACGAGTGATTATTATTGGAACCTTAACAGGAAATCCTGAGGAATTTTTCCCGAAGCCTCTCATTTCTGATGAAAAAAAATATATCTCAACAAAAGATGCCATAGGCGACTTGTTTCATATTGAAGTTGTTGATCAGCATAGCTCAATTAAGATAGTAGAAAAACCAAAACATTTTTTCCAGAAATTTGTTAGGGGGTTAATTTCTCCACAAGAATATATCAAATTCTTCAATTAAATTTTTTAGAGAGATTTTTTGCAACTATTTCAAATGTTTCAAAAAGTTTTACTAATGCTTTCTTCTCATCATTTTCATCAAGATACGCAATGACTTTTAATAGGTTTTGCTCTATATCATTATTTAGCCACTTTTTTAAGTTCCTGTTTTTCTTTAGGGAATATTGTTTTAAAGATTCTAATGAAATTCTAATATATCTTTTTGCATTATTAGCATATTGCTTTTTTGTTCCAATAGTTTTTACCATTTTCTCGTAATTTCCATTTTCTGGATTAAAAACTTCAAATTTTATTGAGTAGTTAGCATGTTCTGGGTGTAAAAAATTCTTAATTAAAAAATCTTTATAACCTTTATTAGAAAGATAAGAAAAAATAGAAAGAACACAGTGCATATTTTCCCGCATTATTTTACCAAGTTTTAATGCATCAGCATCGTTCTTTACTTTATTTTTCAATAAATCCCAAATGTATTTGGAATGAGAAGAAATAATTGGTTCAGCCAGTTCTTCCTCAAGAAGTAGTTTTATATCTTCATATGTCATTCTATTGTTTCTTGCGGAATTTGCTGCCCTAGTTAGTGGTCTAAATTTAGGTCTATGACTAAAACCAAGAGAAATAGGTCCAAGATGGTCAGGGCTCATGCCGTGTTTTTGAAACTCTTTCATTAACCAACTTGCTGCTTTCCAGTCTCCTTCTGACCAATTTTCATATGCACGTCGATCTTCTCCATATCTTGCAAGATTGCTTTTATGTCTTCCTGTATCTTGCTTACTCCTACAACATAAGTTGTAAGTATGATAACCATCCAATCGATCTGGTGCATTACTCATAGCGCCCGGGCTCATAGAATTTCGTTTGTTTGGGTAAATATAGTCTAAACTCATAACTTTCCCGCATATTTGGCAAGGTTTTTCTCCTGTTGGATGAATTGCACGAGCTGTCTTTGATATCCAAGCATCACCCTTAGGCAACCCCAACTCTTTTCTCTTTGAATCCCACCATTTTAGACGGGCTTGTCCGGCTTCACTACTTCTAGTAACTACCCAGCGAATCTCACCATCTTTTTTATACAAAAAAGGCATTCCTGTATAATTTGGATGTTCTACAATAAATTTCATGTATTTTTTGAAATTCGGATGCCAATCTCTTTTTATTCTTTTTGCCATATTTATTTTGTAAAATACTCTAAAGATTTTTTATAAATTTTTGCCAAAATTGAAAGTTCTGCTACATCAACTCTTCTTTCACCCCTTTCAATTTTAGAAATATAAGATTGTGGTTTTTTAAGTTTTTCTGCAACCTCAGATTGCATAAAACCAGCCTCTTTTCTAGCTTCTTGTAATTTCTTAATTACATTTTTATATTCATTTGAATGAATTGATTTTGTCATATGTAAATACATCATATAACCTATTGCAGGATAACCCAAGATAGGTTATGATTATAAATAGGGAGATTTAACCCCTCTCTCGCCAAAAAAAAGAAAGCGGAGCAAATGGAAAATTCCTCCCCAAACCCCTCCTTTTCCATTTGCGACACCGAATTCAAAAATAATTAGCCGAGGTTTTGCGAAATCCTTGTCCCCAAAATATTGTTTTCGCAAAACCGAGTCCTTTTTAATCATTTGGATTTTCTTCGAAAAACATTCGAACCTTGTCCAATAGATACCGCAACAAAACAAAATCGGAGTTCCCGCCAAAAAATGCGTCGGCGCGAAGCGCCGATGATTGGGCTGAATTCCCGCCAAACCCAATTCCCGCCAAGATTTTCCACGCTCCGCGTGGCTCACTCGTAACCAATACAAATTTATGAATAATCAAACCAAAAAGTTTTTCATATACACTCGCAAGTCTACAGACGACAAAGATCATCAAATCAGAAGTATTGGTGATCAACTTGCTGAATTAAAAGAGCTTGCGAAAAAAGAGCAACTTGATGTTATTGATGTCTTTGTCGAAAAACAGACAGCCAAAATACCCGGTCGCCCTATTTTTAACGAAATGATGGAACGGATGGAAAAAGGCGAAGCCGAAGGTATTTTGGCATGGCATCCCGATAGACTTGCGAGAAACTCAGTAGATGGTGGAAAAATTATTTACCTCGTTGATACTGGCGTGATATCTGAAATGAAATTTCCAACTTTTTGGTTTGATCCAACACCGCAAGGCAAGTTCATGCTTTCCATCGCTTTCGGCCAGTCAAAATACTATGTGGACAATTTGAGCGAGAATATTAAACGCGGACACAGGAACAAAGTGAAAGAAGGAATATGGCCTCGAAATGCTCCACTAGGTTATATAAATGTAAAAGGTGGTCTTGAGTGTGATAAAACCCTCGCTCCGCTTGTTAAAAAGCTTTTCGAGGCATATTCCACGGGACACTTCACTTTGCGGGAAGTCCGCGAAAAATTTCTCGCTTTGGGATTGAAAGGAAAGAAAGGACTTTCAATCTCAAATTGTCAGTATATTTTGTCTAACCCAATATATTTTGGATTGATAAGATGGCATAAAGAAATGTTTGAAGGAAAGCATAAACCAATTATTTCAAAGAAACTTTTTGATCAATGTCAGGAAGTGATGAAAAGAAAATCAAAACCTAAATCTCACGGACTAAAAGAATTTTTGTACAGAGGATTTTTCCATTGTGGTGAATGTGGTTGTTTCATTACTACCGAAACACAAAAAGGTCATAATTATTTGCGATGCACCAAACGGAAAAATCCTT
>CAYRQO010000035.1:0-7991 GCA_964426515.1 uncultured Candidatus Saccharibacteria bacterium
ACGATGAACACGAGAATATGTAATTGGAATAACTTTTTTCCCTAGTATTTCGCAATAGTGATCATTTGTTAGGTATGGAATAGCTTTGTGATATTTAAATTTTATCACTAATTTTCCCGTAGTTTTTTCCATAAATCCAACACACCAGTTACCCTTATCTTTTTTTATAACACGAATTAATTTAAAATCAGAATGGAATTCAGAACCAATTCCATCAATTTTTGCTTCAATTTCTTTGAAATCCTCATCAACACATTTAACAGGTAAATAAGGAAATGGAAGGTCGTTTTTTCCATTAAGGGACAAACTGTCAATCAATAAAATTGTTTTGTTGCTCAGTGTTAATTTGTCGGTAAAATTAAAAAAATATTTTTTGCAGTTATTAATTTTGCAAATTATTATTATTTTTCTTTGTAGATAAAATAAACCAATTAAGGTTAAGAAAATTGCCATTGAAATACAATAGGGTGAAAGTAACAAGTTTTTCATTGGGTTTAGGTTTTTATGTGGTGGATTTTTTGAGAGATCTTTTTTATATTTTTAACATAATTAATAGCCATCTGTCAAATGGTTAATTATCTTTTTTATTAAAGGTTTATATTTATTTTAGATTGTTAAATAATTTAAGTCGATTGGAAACTACTTCCTCGATCGCTTCAACTGCAGGTTTTAAAATTTTATACGGAGCAACTTCATTAGGATTCTCTCTGAGGAATTTTTCTAAAGCTTCTTTATAAGCAACACGAATTTCTGTATTGATGTGAATGATTGAAATTCCGGCTTGAATGGCATTTACAAAGTCTTCGTCAGAAATTCCAGAACCACCATGTAGCACAAGTGGGACACCGCAAGCTTCTTTTATTTCTTTAATCCTTTCGATGTCTAATTTTGGATTACCGCCCTTAACCATACCGTGAATATTCCCAACCGATGGGGCTAAAAGTGAAATGCCTGTTTGTTCAACAAAAGTTTTAGCTTCATTTGGATTTGTCATAGTCGCTTCACTTATCCCCTCAGGGATAACATCTAAAAGTTTTGATGATTGACCAATAAAACCAAGTTCGGCTTCAATTAAAACATCTCTTCCCTCTTTCTCCCTTAATTCCAAGGCAAAATCAACACATTTTTTTGTCAAAATAATATTTTCTTCAAGGGGAAGTTTGACGGCATCGATAATAGCTGAATCATAACCAGCGTCGAGTGCATTTTTAACTGATTCAAAAGTATAATGATGATCAGCATTTAGGAAAATTGGATAATTATCTCTTTCTCTAATTTTTTTAACAAGTATTGCCACCTCATCCCTACCGATAAACTCTTCTTCCCCTTCTGAAACACCGATAATGACCGGTAAATTTAATTTTCGGGCTGCATTATATATGCCGTGCAAAGCCTCAATATTGGAAATATTAAAATGTCCAATTGCGACTTTATTTATCTCAGCTTCTTTTATATATTCTCTTAAAGTTTTCATTTGAATATTATACCACAAATATATTATGTATATTAGTATTTTATTGGTATAATTAGTATATGGATAATGAGTATAAAAAAATTGATATTTTAGCAATCGGTGATATTGCCACTGATGTTTTCATTAAAATCAAAGAAGCAGAAGCTAAATGTGATGATAAAGGAAATCAATGTAAGCTATGTCTTAATTATGGAGGAAAAATTCCTTATGAATCAGATGAGATTTGCCATGCAGTTGGAAATAGTTCTAATGTGGCAATTTCGGCCAGTCGACTCGGACTTAAATCTGCATTGATGACAAATATTGGTTCAGATAATAATTCTGAAGAATGTTTAGATAAATTAAAAGATGAAAAAGTTGATATTAATTTTATTAAACAAGAATTAGGTAAACCCAATAATTACCACTACGTCCTCTGGTATAAAACCGAAAGAACAATTTTGGTTAAACACGAAAAATATAAATATGAATGGGTTAAAAATCGAGAGTCAGAAAAATACAATCCTCCAACTTGGATATATTTAAGTTCACTTGGTGAAGATTCGTTGCCTTTTCATTCTGAAATAATAGATTATTTAAAAAGACACGAAACAGTAAAACTAGCTTTTCAGCCTGGAACTTTTCAAATTAAATTAGGCAAAGAAGCGCTTAAAGATATTTATAAACGAACGGATTTATTTATTAGTAACCATGATGAAGCAATTAGAATTTTGCAAACTGGAAAAAGCGAGGAGGATACTATAATAAACGATTCAACTATTCCTGAATTATTGAAAATGATATTTGATTTGGGTCCTAAAATTGTTGTTATTACTGACGGAAAAGAAGGAGCTTATTCATATGACGGCAAGGATTCTTTATTTATGAAAACCTTGCCACAAATTCCGATTGAAAGTACAGGAGCTGGAGATTCTTTTTCGGCGGCATTTTTAGCGGCTTTAATTTTAGAAAAAGGAATATCTGGAGCCTTGATTTGGGGTTCTATTAATGCCATGTCTGTTGTTTCTTATGTTGGACCACACAAGGGTCTTTTAAATAAAGAACAAATAGAAGAATACATCAAAAATGCCCCTGAAGATTTTAAGCCAGTTATTTTAATATAATAATATTTATGGAAAACCAACCTTCCAATTTTGATGGTATAGATGGGAATAAAAAACCAGGTTATTTATATAATATTTTAGGGAAAGATGAGATTGATAAAATAAAAGAATATATTGAAAAAAATAAAATTGGTATTGATCAATCAAAAATACCAGGTCAAGTATTAAATACCGAAGAATTAGGAGTATTAATGAAAAATATTGCTACCTTAGAAAAATTTGTAAATTTTGCAGAGAATTATCCAAACGATAATCCAAGTAATTTAATTAAAGATTTTAGTCGTTGGATTGATGAACTTGAATTAGCATTAATTAAAATAAAATCATTAATTGATGAATCTCGAGATAGTGCAGATCTAAGTTCAATGATCCGTTTCATCGACCAACGAAGATTTACTGAAGATTTTATAAATGACGCAAAAAGAAAAATTAATGAGATTCAAAATGAAAATTAAATTTTTCTTTTTAAAACTTTTTCAACACTCTCAATAATATTTATGGTATCAATTCCGTAATATTTTTCTAATTCCTCGGGATTTCCCGATTGGCCAAATTTATCTTTGACTCCAACAAACTCGATTGGTACAGTATAATTTTGGGCTAAACATTCAGAGACCGAACTTCCCATCCCTCCAGCAATTTGATGGTCCTCAACAGTCACAATGGCTTTTGTTTCTTTGGCGAGTGATACGATTGCGTTAGTATCAAGCGGTTTAATTGTAGATAAATTCATAACTTTCACTTTTATCCCCTTTTTTTCTAATTGGTAAGATGCAATCATAGCTTTATATAAAATAGGCCCTGTAGCAATTATACCAACATGAGCTAATCCTATTTCCGGAATATAAACTATTTGCGCTTTACCAATTTCAAATGGCGTTTCAGATGTGGTTATAATTGGTGTATCATTACGAGCTAGACGAATATATGTTGGATCTTTCGTGCGAGCACAAGCAATTGTGGCTTTTTTGGCTTCGATTGCATCACAAGGTGAAATAACAACAATATTAGGAATTACCCTAGTAAGCGCAATGTCTTCCAAAGCTTGATGTGATCCACCATCAGGACCGACTGATAGCCCAGCATGAGAGCCAATAATTTTGACCGGTTGATTGTTATAACAAATTGTTGTTCTTATTTGTTCCCAATTTCGGCCGGGACTGAAAATAGAATATGAAGCAATGAAAGGAATTTTACCCATCGAAGCCATGCCACTGGCGACAGTCGCTAAATTTTGTTCAGCGACTCCAAGTTCAATAAATCGTTCTGGAAATTTTTCGGCAAAAATATTTGCTTTTGTTGATTCAGTTAGATCGGCACATAAAGCAACGATATTTTCATTTTCAATTCCAGCTTGCAATAATCCTTCACCGAATCCTTGGCGAGTAGAAACTTTTTCAATCTCTGAATTATTATTAAAAATTTTTGTATTAAGTTTTAAATTTTGATTTAACATAATAAATTAGGTTTTAGTTTCTTGTGATTAGTTGCTAGTTCTTGTAAGGCAATTTCCATTTCCTCTTTGTTGGGGGCTTTGCCATGCCATTTATAATCTCCCTCCCAGGCTTTTACGCCCTTACTTGGTATTGTATGCGCAATTATTGCCGATGGACCAGTTTTGTTATTTTTTGCTTTAAAAATTGCATTGTTGATTTCCCAAAAATCATGACCATCGACTTCAAAAGTATTCCAACCAAATGATTCATATTTCATTTTTAAATCAAGAAGTGGCATAATTTTTTCTGTTTGACCGCCAATTTGAATATTATTTCTATCAACAATAACTATTAAATTTGATAGTTTATATTTATTAGCAAGCATTACAGCCTCCCAAGTATTTCCTTCGTCGTGTTCACCGTCTGATAAAATAGCATAAATATTTTTAATTGGGCCATCAATTTTATCGGCTATGGCCATACCTACAGCTTGCGATAATCCAGAACCAAGTGGCCCCGAGGAAGTCTCAAGCCAGGGCATATATTCTCGATGTGGATGACCCTGCAAACGTGTGCCAAATTCTCGCAAAGTTTTCAATTCTTCTTTTGGAAAATATCCAGAGTGGGCCATGGTAGCATATAAAACTGGGCAGATATGACCGTTGGATAAAATTAATCGATCTCGGTTAGCCCATAATGGATTTTTCGGATCATGTTTTAAAATATGAAAATATAATAATGAAAATATGTCAGCCATACCCAGAGCTCCGGCTGTGTGCCCGCTTCCGGCTTTATAGAGCATTTCAATTATACTAATACGGATATCGTTAGCTATTTTCTTTAGTTCTTTAATTTTCTCGTCTTTCAGATTTTCCATCCTTATATTTTAACAAAATTAAAAAGTAAATGCTATAAATTTTATAATTATTAAATTATTGTATATAATGTTTATATGATAGAAAATTTATTTATTTTTGCGGTCTCGTTGTTTTTAATTCTAAAAGGGGCTACCTTATCTACAAAATACGCCTTTCAATTAGCTGAAAGTTTCAAGTTATCAAAATATATTGTGGGCTTTATTGTGATTGCGATCATTTCAATAGTTCCTGAAATATTTATCTCAATAAATTCGTCTTTAGCAGAAGTGCCTGCACTCGGGCTAGGAACTTTGTTTGGAGGCAATATCGCCGATATGACTTTGGTTTTTGCTATTGTAATTTTTGTTGCCGGACGAGGTATTAAAATTGATAGTCATATTTTAAAAGAAAATATTATTTATCCTTTTATCCTCATAATTCCAATAGTTCTAGGATTAGATGGTTATTATTCAAGATGGGAAGGATTGGGTTTGATTATTACTGGATTAATTTTTTACTATTTAGCTTTCAAGAATAACAAAGAGAAACAAATTGTTCCGAGTACGATGATTATTAAAAATAATAATAGGCTGAAGGATGGATCGTTTTTGCTTTTAAGTATGTTGTTATTATTGATTGGATCGCATTTCATTGTTAGCTCAACAATTAACATCGCTGATTATTTAGGAATAAATTCTGTTTTCATTGGAATGTTGATCGTGGGAGTAGGCACTACCATGCCGGAATTATTTTTCTGTTTATCAGCTATTAAAAAAAAGCACGACTCTTTGGCAATTGGAGATATTTTAGGCACAGTTTTAGCAGATGGAACTGTCGTTGTCGGACTTCTTGCATTAATTACTCCTTTTGCTTTTCCACAGAGGATAATATACTCAGCAGGTGTATTTATGGTTATATCAGCTTTTCTTCTTTTTTATTTTATGCGCTCAGGCAGGATTCTTTCAAAAATAGAAAGCTATTATCTTGTTTTCTTTTGGGTCATATTTGTTTTAGTTGAAATAATTTTAAGTTAAAATTCTACAGAAGTTCGAAATCTTTAATTGTCTCTCCGATATCATAACTATTAAGCAAGGCTGAGCCAATTACTAGTCTATTAGCGCCAGCTGAGAGAAGTTCAGGGGCGGTGTTTTCATTCACTCCACCATCTATGCTAATTTTTATTTCAGGATATTTAATTTTTATTTCTTTAATTTGATTTATTACTCTTCCGTCAAATGGTTCACCCTGGAAACCAATTTTTTCAATACCCATGCATTGAATAAAATCAATATAATTAATTATAGTGTCTAATCTATCAATTTTTGTCGTAGTATTTATAGCTACACCGATTTCAATATTATCTTTAAAATATGGATCAAGCGATTCTAGAAATTCCTTGAAATCGTCTTCATTTTCAGCTTCTAAGTGAAAAATAATTCTTTTGGCTCCAAGTCGAGTAAAAAAATCAAATTGTTTATGAGCGTTTGTGACCATTAAATCAAATTCAAAATCTAGACTCTGCCAGAAAGGTAAACCCTCTTCTTCATTTAAAATCAAGTTAAGACTTTCTTGGTCGCTTTTTTGCATTGGCCAAGAAATATTAGGGACGAAATTGCCATCACAAATATCAATTTGGACTAAATTTGTAATATTAACTAGTTGTGCTAATTTTTCATTTAATTCATTAAAATCTTTTACTAAAATGGCTGGGGTTATTTCGGTCATAAAATAATTAGTTTATAGTAATTAGTTACTAGGTTCTAATTTGTTAATCCTTCTAATGTGTCTTTCGTCGTTTGAAAATGGAGTTTCAAGAAAAATCTTAACCGCATTTTTTGCCCTTCTTGTCCAAAGAAAACGAGCACCAAGTGAAAGAATATTGGCATGATTATGAGATTTAGCTCCAGCAACAATACCCAATTTATTACCGTTCATATCTCTTTGGTAATTTCTTCCACCATAATAGACTACGGCTCGAATACCTTTATATCTATTTGCACACATAGCTTCTCCTTGACCCGAAGCTCCAATAATTATTCCTAAATTATTTGGGTCTTTAATAACTGCTTGAGCTACCAATTTTACAAAATCTGGATAATCATCTTCATTGTGTAGCGCAAAAGCACCCTTATCATCAATTTGATAACCTAATTCTTGAATATAAATTTTAAGTTTTTCTTTTAATTCGTAACCTGCGTGGTCACTTCCTATGTAAATCATATGTATATTATAGCAAATATTAAAGATACTCCATAGTATATTTTTATTAAAATTCATTAAAGGTTATAATATTGGAATGATAGAATTTCACAAATACCATGGGGCTGGAAACGACTTTATTATGATAGATAATCTTAAGGGTAATATTAGTCTGGAGCCAGATTATATTAAATTTCTTTGTGATAGACATTTGGGTATTGGAGCCGATGGATTAATCCTCATGGAAAAATCTGATAAGACAGACCTGTCTCGCCATACTGATGCGACGACGGACTGTTTTATGAATTATTATAATTCCGATGGAAGTCTGGCTGAAATGTGTGGCAATGGTATTCGTTGTACTGCAAAATTTTATCTGAATCAAATTTTTGGAAGACCGCCTTGGCCCGCTTCGACGCGAGACGAGCTCGGCGAGACAGGTCCGACTTCCAAAAATTCTGAAATAAACATCGATACAAGAGCGGGAGTAAAAAATATTAAAATAAATGATAACGATACATATTCAGTTAATATGGGCAAGCCGATATTCGAACACTCCGACTTCCCAAAAACCCTTAAAAAGAGTAAGATCTTGCCTTACTCTGTTCTAGGATTTGATTTTAATTGTGTTTCAATGGGCAATCCTCATGCTGTGACATTTGTAGATAATTTAGAGGCTATTGAACTAAAAAATGTTGGACCAAAAATAGAAACCAATGTCCTTTTTCCAAATAAAATAAATGTTGAATTTGTGAAAGAAATTGATCCAACAAATTACAAAGTCAGAGTTTGGGAACGTGGTTGCGGAGAAACTTTGGCTTGTGGAACTGCTGCTTCTGCTGTCTATGCAATAATTTCAAAAAATACTAGGCAAGACCTAGTCGACAATGAAATTACCCTAGAATTTCCTGGCGGAAAACTT
>CAYRQO010000036.1:0-7905 GCA_964426515.1 uncultured Candidatus Saccharibacteria bacterium
TTGGCAGTTTTATGAGAAAACAGCTAAAGTGTTACCGAGGTACTCATCTCGTACAGATATTTGACATTTTTTTCATATGTGCTAATTTATAATAAATCCATTTAAAACCAAGAACTATGAAAAAAGTATTCCGATTTATCCCAGTATTACTGGTTTTTACTCTAACATTGTTAGTTAGCTGTAATTCGAACGTTGAAACAACTTCGGTTCCAGAAGATGAAAAAGCCGTTCAATCGACAAAAAGCATCCTTGATGAACCCCTGGTTGAACAGGCCCTAAAACAATTGCCTGAGACAAATACACTTGGATTATTTGCAGTAATCGAAGATTCGACCAATGTAACTATTTTCATTAATGACAAAAAAACAGGTAACGTCGATATCGTGTTTACTACTATGTTTGGAGAAGAATCATTATTACTTACCAGGCGATACCCTAGTAATATAACCCTTGAATTATTTTTCACATTCAAGAATGCAAAATTTTCCGTTGAAGGTAGTAAAATTTGTTCCCTGTCAGACACAACCATCTTGGATGAAAGAGATATTTACAGAATAACTAGCGATGGTTACAGGTTAAAGGTTGCTGAAAAAAACAAAAGGCCTATTATAAGAGCCTGATTAAATCCTGCTTTGCAGAAAGGAAACCACCTTTCATTATGCAAAGCGGGTTTTCTTTTTATTTTTTCTCTTCAGTGATTGCTATTATTTTTTGATAAACTGTATCACTCATAATTTCATTATAATGACTTTGAATTAAATCTTTTTTGGACATATAAATATCATGAAAATAATTATACATTTGACCATATTTTAGAGAAATATTTTCATATTTTTCTTTCATCTTGTTTTCTCTAGTATTCTCTGATAAATTTTTTGAAAACTTATGAAAATACATAAGTTGAGATAGTGCTTCCATTATAATTTTTGATTGAATAGGATGATTTTTTAATTTTTCACTATTATCTTTTGTTGTTTGACCCCAAAGTCTAACTAATCCATCGGCGGAAGATTGTTGGGAACCAATTATAATTTTGGGTAGAGAAATTGTTTTATGTTGTTTTGTTTTAGGATCCTGAAAATATTTTAATGTTGGTAAAACTCCCTCTCTTATACATTGTTTTATGCTCTCTATTTTTTTATCTATATTAATTTCTTCAGATGAATAAGTAACATCCATATTTAATCCTAAATATATAGAATCATCACTTTCCTGATTGATAATAAAAACCCCATCAATTCCATTAAAAATATCATCATATTTTGAAGTAGGAATAACCTCGGTATTTTCACCTAAAAATTTATTTGTATCTAAAATATTAATTATGGCTGCTTCATAAATAGACGAAAAATTTCTAATAAATTTTTCGTAATTACTATTTTGTTCTTTCCATTCATTTTGACGTTGTTTGATTAAAAGTTCATCCTTATTGATCTCAACCGGAGAATACACATCATTAAAATCGGTTAATTTTGGACGCTTAATATCAATATCACTTACTTTCCTTAAAAGAGATTCCATTTTTACTGGATCTTCTATTAAGGGCTTTGGTTTAAAAGATATAATCTGGTCTTCAAAGTTCATATTTATATTATACCATATTATGCTTCCCTCTCCCCACCACGATCCCTGCTACCAAAAAATTTATCAAACAAATATAAAGTGGAAAAATAATAAGAATAAAATTCCACTCTCCTACAGCCAAAGTGCCAAACAAACCTCCGAGCCCACACATGGCCCAGCCAAGCCAATTTTCACTCTCCGGATCATGCCAAGCTTTTTGAATCGTTAAATTAGCGCCAATGAAATCAGTAATAATAATTAACAATAAAGATATTAACGGCTCTTCGGTGATATACCAAAGAATTAAACTGCAGATGGCTCCCGCCAAAGAAATAATATCAATTTTTCTAAAACCACCAACACCAAATTTAATTGAAAGAATAAAATTTATTAAAATGGCAATCGTATCACCAGCCGTTAAAAGAAGCGACCATGTCCCCCCTTCAGCCATTTGATAAAAGAAAGCAATAAAAGTCAAAAATGACCAAATAAGCCAAGTTATTCTTTGGGGTTTAGTATTTAATTTAAAAATAGAAATAGCATATGGAATAACCGACAGAATCATCAATATCCCCGACGTATAACCTAAAATTTTTAGCATATAAATACATAATACTAAATGTTTAGATGTATTACTACTTAACCTTACTTTATGGATAATCATGATAAAAAAATCCCCTCGAAAATAATCGAAGGGGATTTTTCTTTTTAAAACTACATAGGATTACTTGAGGGTGTAGTTGGAGCAACTGTTTCGCAGTGCTTGCAGTCACTTTTATGAGTTCCAACTAGATAGATTGCTGATAGACCAACCAAGACATAGACAATTTTTGAAATTAGAGCATCTTGCCCACCAAAAATCATACCAACATCCCAACCAGTTAAACCAACCAATAACCAATTCAAACCTCCAACAATAACTAAAATAAAGGCTAAACCGTGTAATGCTTTCATATTTTAATACTTTGACTCGCCATAGCTTTTCTCAGTCCGCTGTAGTTTTAAACGAAAGAGATATGCGCAGGCGGTTTTAAATTAATAATTTCGACACATAGAACTTTGCCTATATATTATATCATAAATTTTATGGTAAAATAGTAAAATGAAAAACAAACAAAGAATAAACGTCTCCGGATACCGAGGTATTTGGGGAGACACTTTAACAAAAGAAGTTGTCATATTATACACTCGTGCCTTTGTATCTTTTTTAAAAGAAAAACATGATAATCCAATTATTTTAATTGGTCGAGATGGTCGTGAAAGTGGGCCAGAAATTAGGGATATAATTTTAGAAGAATTAAAGAATCTGGGTGTGGAAGGAGTCGATGGTGACATCTTGCCAACTCCAACTGTTTTATTTTCTGTCCGCAAACATAAATATACTGGTGGAATAATTATTACGGCTAGTCATAATCCGATTGAATATAATGGATTGAAATTTATAAACGATCAAGCTCTTTTCACTATAAAAGATGAAGTGGATACAATTAATAAGTATTACGAACAAGAAATTGAAAAGTTTGAGAAGGGCGAAATTCAAGAAAAAGCTAATTATCAAACCAATATTTCTGCCGTCCCAAACTTTCCCAAAGAACATGCTGATCAAATATTAAAAAATATAAATGTTGAAGCGATTAAAGCAAAGAAATATAAGGTGGTGGTAGACATGATAAATGCTTCGGCTTGTGTAATGGACCCATATCTTTTCGAACAGCTTGGCGTCGAAATCATTCCTCTTAATAATATTCCAAATGGTAAATTTGGCCACAGACCCGAACCGCTTCGTGAAAATTTATTAGAGACAGAAAGAGTGGCCAGAGAATCTGGTATTGATGTAGGATTTGTTCATGACCCAGATGCCGATAGATTAGTCGTCATAAATGAAAAAGGCGAAATATTATCTGAAGAATATTCCATCGCTCTTTCTATAGAAAATGTCCTATCAAAAAATCCTGGCCAACCAATAGTTCTTAATTTATCAACATCACAAAGAGGCGCCGATATTGCTAAAAAATATGGTAGTGAATGTTTTCGGACAAAAATCGGCGAGGGATTTGTTGTCGAAGGAATATTAGAGCACCAAGCAATTATTGGAGGAGAAGGAAATGGTGGAATTATCTATCCAACGGTCAATACCGTCCGTGATAGCTTTACAGGTTTGGCTTTAATTCTTGAATTGATGGCCGAGAGAAATAAAACTATCAGTGAATTAGTCAGTGAAGTTCCACAATACATTATCATGAAAGATAAATGGCCAATTGGCGGAAATTTGAATGAAATGTATGAAAAATTAAAATCAAATTTCAAGGGATCAACTTTTGATGAACAAGATGGTATCCGTTTTGATTTTCCAGATAATTCATGGCTACATCTTCGTCCTTCAAATACCGAACCAATCATCCGACTTTTCGGTGAAGCTAAAACAAAAGAAAGAATTGAGGAACTTTTTGCCGAAGCAAAAAAGGTAATTTTAAATTCTTAATTTTTAATTAATCTTATATTCCCCAACTTTTGTTCGAACAATTCTCAAGGCCAGAGCTGGCTGATTAAGGGCGAGACCTATTTCATGTGCAATACTTCTCACATAAACTCCACTACCGCAAACAATTCGAAGAGTAATAGTTTTGTATTCTTCGTCTTTTTTATTTTCTAAAACATTTTGCCAAATATTTAGTATTTCTTTTTGACGAAAGTCACCTCGCACTTCAGCTATATCTTTTGTAATTTTATTTAGTAATTCATCGCCCTTAATAACACTCTCTTTAATGATTTCTATTTTCTCAACCAAGACATCATGTGACGGAATTTCGATTTCATCCAATTTCCCTTCTCGGGCCCACAGGTAGAGAGGCTTGCCATTTACGGTTCGCGAAGAATAAGGCGGATAAAATTGTTTTATCCGGCCAGTGAATTTAGGAATTGTAATCTTCAAGGCTTCATCAAAAGTAGTATTTGAAAGGTCCTCGGATCTCCTCGCCAAATTCTTTTGGAAGCTCGGCCAGACTGTTTCAAATACTATTTTTGATTTTGCTTGGTCTTCAGACGGAGTGTTAACTTTTCCCATCACATCATAAGTATCCGTTTCAAAACCAAATAAAATTTCAACTTCATATTCTTTCGGCAATTTCAAATATTCATCTTTTTTTAGACATTCATCGCCAATAAGTAAGATCAAAACCCCTTCGGCGAGTGGATCTAGCCGACCAGCATATGTGAGCGGTAAATGAGTCAATTGTGGATTATCCTTTTTCAGTTCATTTATACAGTCAAGCGGGGTTTGACCTGTTTTTTTATTCACAATTCGTATATGGTCATTCATATTGCCATATTATCATAAATATGATAATATTCATGCTAGGTAGGTAATCTATTATATTTCTATCGGACACAAAATTGAGAGAAAGAATAAACAATCAAATAAGAGCGTCGGAGGTTCGAGTAATCTCAAACGAGGGAATCAATCTTGGCGTTTTGAGTATTAAAGAAGCTTTGTCCCAAGCAAATGCCTTGGGTCTTGATTTGATTGAAATTTCTCCTAATACAAATCCACCAATAGCAAAAATAGCAGATTACGGTAAGTACAAATACGAACAAAATAAGAAGCAGAAAAAGGCTAAAGCTGGATCAAAAACAACCGAGACCAAATCGATTCAAATCAAGATTGGAACTGGTGATAATGATCTGGCTCTCAAAGCTCGCAAAGCTTCCGAATGGCTAAAAGAAGGACATCGCATTAAGGTTGAACTATTCCTATCAGGACGTTCCAAATATATGCCTGACGCTTTTTTGAAAGAAAGACTTGATCGTGTACTTCATTTAATAACCGAAAATTATAAGATAGCCGAGAATTATAAGAAAGGTCCTAAAGGTCCAACTATTACATTAGAGAAGGATAAAGGAGTAACAGCTCCAGAACCAACTCAAATCAAAGAATAATATATGTCAATAAAAACAAATAAATCATTAACGAAGCGTTTGAAAGTTACCAAGAATGGTAAAATTTTATCACGGGCTCCAGGTTTCAATCATTTTAATGCTAAACAATCACGAACTAAACAATTGGGTGGCCGAAAAATGAATCAACAAAATTTTACAAATAAAACAACAAGAACTTATTTGCCTAACGCTTAAATTATTATCAATATTAAATTACTAGTCGCTAGAACCTAGTCACTAGAACCTAATTTCATGACACGAGTAAAAAGAGGAACAATAAAGAATAAGAAAAGAAAGAATTTATTAGCCCAAACAAAAGGCTTCCGTTTTGGTCGCAGTACAAAAGTGGCTCAAGCCAAAGAAGCTCTCAAGCATTCAGGTAATTATTCATTTGCTCACCGCAAAGATAAAAAAGCTGATGCAAGAAGTCTTTGGACTACCCGCATTAATGCTGCTGTCCGACCACTTGGAATTTCATACAGTAAATTTATCGATGGACTTAAAAAGAAAAATATTTTGATTGACCGAAAAATACTTTCAGAACTTGCTAACAAAAATCCAGAAACATTTGAAAGAATCGTCAAAAGTATATAAAAAAATACTCCGAGCCAGGCTCGGAGTATTTTTTTAACATTCAATTATAACTGATTCTCCAGCGGTCGGAGTAAAAGCTTTAACTCCCAAATTATCTCGAATTTTTTGAGATAGAAACATTGCCGACTTTGGTTCACCCATGACGACGAAAACTTTTTTAAGTGTCTTGGCTGTATTTTCAACAAATTCTAATAGATGATCAGAATCCTTGTGCCCTGAATAACCACTGATTTTAGCGACATGAGCCTTTATATGGACATCTTCACCCATAATTCGGACTTTCTTTGCTCCATCGCTTATCTGTCGGCCTAGGGTACCCATAGACTGATAACCTGTTAATAAAATTGTATCATTTGGGTTGGGAAGATAATTTTTCTCATGATGAAGTATTCGCCCGCCATTTGACATGCCACTTCCAGCAATAATAATTTTTGGTGAGGGTGCGTGTAAAATAGCTTTTGATTCATCTGTTTCAAGAGTTTCTTTCAGTCCAGGAAAATCAAATAGTTTATCACCTTTGGCAATATATTCTTTAGCTTTTTTATTAAAATAACTACCATATTTCAAATAAACAGCGGTCAACTTAATTGATAATGGTGAATCTAAAAATATTGGCATAACAGGGACTATTTTATTTTCAACGAGAGAATCTAATTCATAAAGTAATTCTTGAGTTCGCTCTAAAGAAAAAGTCGGAATTATCATGGTCCCCTTTCTATTATAATTTTCTTTAATAATCTCTTCTAATCTTTTTTTTCTTTCATCTCTGTGCTCATGATTTCGATCCCCGTAACATGATTCCATGACCATATAATCTGCATCATTTATCACATCAGTATCCGGCAAAAGTGGTGAAGGAGAATTCCCCAAATCACCCGTGAAAACTATTTTTTTATTATTATAAATAATTTCAAGCATGCCCGAGCCTAAAATATGCCCAGCGTCTTTATATGAAAATTGAAAACCATGATCGACATTTAATTTTTGACCATATTCAAGCGTTTCCCATAAATCCATAGCTTTTTTAATATTCTCAGGTGTATATATTTTATCCAAACCTAAATCTGTTTCGCGAGATAAAAGATGAGCCGTATCAGCCAACATTATATCTGTAATTTCTTTTGATGGAATTGTAGAAATAATTCGTCCCTGAAATCCTTCACTGATCAATTTCGGAATCCGGCCAATATGATCAATATGACAGTGAGTAATAAAAAGAATGTCTATTTTGGAAGCATCATAGGGAAAAATATCCCAGTTTAAATCATCAACAAATTTTTCACCTTGAATCAACCCGCAATCAATCAAAAATTTCTTATCATTTCCTTCCAATAAAAAATTTGCCCCGGTGACAGTTCCTGCCCCAGAACAAAAAGTGATTTTTAAATTTTTTTCATTTACCATCTAACTATTATACCCTATATCTCTAAAAAAGTGGAATTGAAATAAAATAAAAAATCCTTCCAAATTGGAAGAATTCTTTATTAGGACTATCGAAGCAAGTATTACCATAGCTCTATAGCTAGGTGGGACTACGGATGATAAAAATTTGTTAACGTAATTGTATACAGTTCTTTATCAAAACACTTTGTCCCCTAAAAAATTGTTCTAGGTAATACATTTCAAATAATCCTAACTGAAGTATACTCGCGCAATAAGGAGCGTGCAAGCAACTTTATCTTAAATAGCACACTTTTGACACAATTTCAAATAAAATGTGCGATAAAAATTTTAATAAAACCCCTTTTTACCAAACCGATGCGATTGCGCCAGCTCGGTAAAGCCAAATTTCAAGTAAAATGTTTAGGAATA
>CAYRQO010000037.1:0-7787 GCA_964426515.1 uncultured Candidatus Saccharibacteria bacterium
GCGTATGTTTCAAATAAATCGGCGGCCATTCCAGCACAGTCTCCAACGTTGTCTCCAACGTTATCAGCAATAACAGCTGGGTTACGAGGATCATCTTCTGGAATTCCAGCTTCAACTTTTCCAACCAGGTCGGCTCCAACGTCGGCAGCTTTAGTAAATATTCCTCCACCTAATCGAGCAAAAACGGAAATCAAACTGGCACCGAAAGAAAGTCCAACAAGTGATCGAACTGCTCCAGCTCCGACGAATTTCGTGGCAATAATGTAAAACAATGTGACTCCGAGCAAAGCCAAACCCACAACTAACAATCCAGTGACTGAACCACCTTTAAAGGCAAGAGACAGTGCTTCTTTTAATCCTTTTTTTGCTTCTTCAGTTGTACGGACATTAGCACGCACAGAAACGTTCATACCAATGTATCCAGCTAGTGCAGATAAGACCGCTCCCACTAAAAATGAAATAGCCATCATCCAACCGAGCATTGGCACAAAGCCAATTATTAAAAATAAAACAAGAGCGATTATCGCGATTGTTTTATATTGACGATTCAAATATGCGCGGGCACCTTGCTGAATAGCTTGAGCGATCATTTTCATTTTATCATCGCCGGCGCCCTTACTCATGACTAATTTAATTAAAAACAAACCGTATAATATTGCGACTACTGAGGAAACAAGTGCAAAAATAATAAATGGATTCATCCCGTTAGAAGCAGGAAATGTTTACATTTCCGTTGCTTAAATTAATTTAATAAACTCGACATAAACTAAACTTATATTTTACTTCCCGTATTAGCCATAAAAGCTTCTAACGGGATTCATATTCCTACTAATTCGTTCCATCATCGACGATACCATCATCAAGAGCATCTTCACTGATGACAACTTCTTTCTCTCCACTTTCAGCTTGCGTACTTTTAATATCAATTCTCCAACCAGTTAATTTTGCGGCTAAACGAACATTTTGTCCACCCTTGCCGATAGCTAAAGATAATTGATCATTTGAAACTTCAAGCACCGCTTTATGCTCTGCATCGTTAACTTCAATGTTAAGAACATTGGCGGGGGAAATTGCACTAGCTATATAAGTTTCAGGATCAGGTGACCAAGGAATGATATCAATTTTTTCACCATTTAATTCACTCATGACTGTGGTGACGCGGACTCCCTTTTGACCAACACATGAGCCGACAGGATCAACGTGTTCATCATTTGAGAATACTGCAATCTTTGAACGACTTCCAGCTTCTCGAGCAATTGATTTTATTTCAACAACACCGGAAGCAATTTCTGGGGCTTCCATGGCAAACAACCCCTCAATTAATTCAGGATGAGTTCGAGAAAGTTTTAGATTAACACCGCGAGGAGTTTCTTCAACTTGATATAGATAAGCACGAATTCTTTCACCGCGGCGATAAAATTCTCCGGGAATTTGTTCTTCAGGTAAAATTATACCAGTAGCTCGATTGAAATCGATGTAAACAATTCCTCGATCAACTTTTGAAACGAAACCGTTAATTATTTCTCCTTCTTTGGTTCCGTATTCATCAATAATAGCGCCACGTTCAGCTTCGCGAATTTTTTGAATGATAACTTGTTTAGCAGTTTGAGCAGCAATTCGGCCGTAGTCATCTTTATTTTCAAGTGGGAAAATTAATTCTTCACCTGGCTTAGCATCACTTTTTATTTTTTTTGCATCTTCAAGTAAGATATGATGCTCTTCATTGAAACGAACACGTTCATCGTCTTCAGAAATTTCTTCTTCATCATCTTCGTCGGTCATACGAACAAGAGTCTCGTCGACGACAATTTTGATCTGATAAAATTCCATGACACCGGTTTCGATATCAATCTTTGTTCTGATTATTTGACCTTTTTTTCCGTAATCTTTTTTGTAAGCGGCGGCAATTGCTTGCTCGATCGCATCGATTATTTTTTCGCGCGGAATTTTGCGCTCCTGCTCAAGTTGCTCGAGAGCAGACTTCATTGTTTTTAAATCTAACATGTAATTGATTACGAATTACTAATTACTAATTAACAATTAAAATTAGGATTCGTTTTTTATTAAATTGTTACTAACTATCAAATTTTTCTCTACCTTATATAGCTTAAAGCTAGGTCTGGTAAAAATAAAAGCCCGGTTCGAGAACGGACTTACTACTTAAAATACTACTACAAAGTCGATTTTTGGTCAATCTCATCCTTCGAAAATCTTTGGAAGTCCGACTTCCAAAAATCGTAATCTGCGGAAGTCCGACTTCCGTACTTCTGCATATTCCCTAAATTAATAGACTTGATATAATTTAAATATGTCACTTCGAAAAGACAATTTAGTTTCAGGTGAGATATACCATATTTATAATAGGGGTGTAGATAAACGTGATATTTTCATGGATGATGAGGATCATTTTCGTTTTATCCATGATTTATATGAGTTTAATGATAAAAATCCAGCAATTATTTTAAATAATTATCTTAATAAAAAAATATATAGCCAATCTTTGGAAGTCGGACTTCCAAAGATTCAAAGGAAGCCGAGGGAAATGTTGGTGGAAATATTGGCTTTTTGCTTGATGGATAATCACTTTCATTTGTTGGTTAGACAAAAAGAGGATAATGGTATTACCGAATTTATGAGAAAAATAGGGACTGGGTATACTAATTATATTAATAAAAAATATGACAGGAATGGAGCGTTGTTTCAAAGCAAATTTAAATCAGTCCACGTGGAAAAAGATGCTCATTTGATGTATTTGCCGATTTATATTCATTTTAATCCTCTCGATTATGAGTTTAAAGAATGGAGACAAGGGAAAATTAAAGACATTAAAAAAGCCTTGGAATTTATGGCCAATTATCGATGGAGTAGTTATCCGGATTATATTGGTCAGAAGAATTTTCCCTCGGTAATAAGTAAAGATTTTATTTTAGGTAGATTAGGCAGTGAAGAAAAATACAAGAAAGAAGTGACAAATTGGCTCAAATCGTTTGAAGATATCTATGAACAAAATCTATCAAAAAATATAATTTTAGAATAATCTAGGAAATTTCTGGAAGTCGGACTTCCAGAAATGAACTTAGGAAGTCCGACTTCCTAAGTTTTTCCTGACTTCCTAATATTTTGGGGTGGGGATAAAAAGTGGATAAGTAGGGGGTTAAAACATTGACAATGTTGTTTGTTTCTTAGATAATTAAGTCAAGTAGTAATTGTTCGGATTTGGTCAAATTTATCCTGATAAAATAACGTTTGTCGCGATAAATTTGACTAAATCTCTTAATAAAAAAATAACCCAAAAAACCAAACACCATGAAAAAGTTTCTGAATTTTCAGATTTACCTTTTTCTGTCCCTGGTGTTATTTATTATAATTCCAGGATGTGAAAAAGATGACAACCCTGTCGTTCCTCCTATTGTTGAGGAGTTGATCTTCAGTGTAACACCCGACCCTTCTGAGGTTGAGTTCGGACAATCTTCGTTGATTTCAATTAAAACGAACGCCGATTCAACTTTTACTGATATTCCTGAGGCCAAAGTTTTCAAAGGCCCATTTGAAAAATCAGTACCAACACCAGCATTAACTCAAAAGACAACTTATCATATCCGTTTCTACAAAAATGGTGAAGTTGATATTTTGAATCCCGAGATTACTGTTAAACCTAAAGCTGAAAAACCGACATTGGTTTTGGAAGCTACTCCCAAAGCTCTGCCAATTGGTGGCGGAAAGGTAAAAATTTCGTGGACTACGACCAACACTGACCAAGTATTTTGGAACGAAATTGGTTATAGTTCTACGGGGTATATCGAAGTGGCAAGAATGACTGAGACCACGACGTTTGTCATGGAAGCAAGGAATTCTAGTCAAACAACTGTTGATAGTATTACTGTTGTTGTTGATCAACCGACACAAGATGATATTTATTTCTGTACTGAATCCTGGGTTGCTGTTGAAATATTAAGGTCATACGTTAGTGAAGATGGACCATGGGAAGAAACCGGTATTGATTGCACTTTACCGTGGATGAAAGATGACCTTTGGACCTTTTACTATTTTCCCGAGAGAAAAATGATCTATGATGAAGGATTGAATAGTTCTGGACAAATTACTACACCAGGAACTGGTCCCTGGTCATTTAATAGTGATAGGTCTTTGAATGGTATTGCTCCTAAAAGAACAGTGAGATTTCTAGATCAAGATACAATGATTTGGACATATATAGCAGGTTCAACTATGTGGACAAAAGTAATCCATAAGCACCCCTCAACCCTTAAATAATTGGGATACTAATTTTTTGGTTAAATTTTATGTTTGAATAATGTAGAGGCTATTTTTTTAATAAAATAGCCTCTTTTTTGTGATTAAAAATGAGTGTGGGGATAAACTATCTTTTTTATGGAGGTTGTGTGATATAATATTTAAGTAATTTAGTCTTTTATATTATTATTAATTTTTATTATTATGAATTCATATAAAAAAGCATTTATTGGAATTTTTGTTTTTGTGGCTCTTGCTAGCCTCGTCCCTTTTTATTCAGCAAAAGCGGCTACTTATAATCTCGTCGATGTTCCTTGTGGTTATATTCATCAACAAATTTATGGTTATACCACAGCTCTTTGTGATGCTCACATAACTATTGCAGACGATACAGTAGATGCTGAAGCTAATTTAGATGTAAGTTGGTGGATCGATCAATCTGGTTATGGTGGAATAATTGGTCCAGCTAATATTGTGAAATTCAACGGACAAGAGCAATTGTATAATAATGGGTGTGTCAGTAATAACTGTAAGAGAGCTTGGACAAGTACTATTACAGCTCCTGATACAGACGGTTGTTACTCTGTTGATGTTTATTATAAATGGTCAGCTAATGGACTATATGATTATCATTATCAGATTCCGTATAAAGTTGGTGCAGGATGTAACGCTGGTGCTGGTAATACACCACAAGTGACGGTGATGGCCAACGCCAATCCAACTCAAGTTGTATCTGGTAATAATTCACTGATAAATTATTCTTCTTTAAATGCGACGTCGTGTCATATCAGTAAGGATAATGTGGTAAAAGCTTATCGATGTCCAACCTCGGGAACTTACACAACTGGAGCTTTGACCGCAAATACTCAATACCAAATTGAATGCGGTAGAGAAGGAACTTTTGTCGGAAGCGCTGATCCAGGGTGTAGTGGAGGTGTGGCGACAGCTATGAATTCTTTGCCATTTGCTAAGACAAATATTTTTGATAAGATTAAAAATTTTATTTCGAATCTAATTCCAGAGACACTTGCGTCTGAAGTAATATCAGCGACAGCTGTGGTGAATATAACGGTTACAACTCCACCGGCAGTATCCTTAGATCTTGTTTTTAATCTGACTAATTCAAAAAACTTAGTGAAAGCAAATAGCCCAGACGATATTGGGAAAACACATTTGAAGGCCACGATTAATAATCTTCCAACTGGAAAGTTTTGTTATTTACAAAAAAAGACCAGTTCTAGTGGAAACTGGAATGATTTATCTATCCCTGGATTTTTTCCAGTCGAAGGTATTTTAAATGTTTCCGTAATTTCTTATAATGATATCCCCATCAACAATAATGATAGTTATAATGATTTCAGAATTTCTTGTAACGATATTTCAAATAAAATAAGTAGTACAGTTCACGTAGACGGTCAAGTTGGAACACTATCAAGTAGCGCAACATCTGGCGGTGTAACCTATTGTGTTATTCCTGCCAATGGTAGTAGTTGCTCGATCCCAACAACTTGGACGACAACAAATCATCAAACAGTTCCTAATGCGGTTCTAACATATTTTTCAGGTGCAACTGCGCCAGCAGCGAATGCTGGAACGAATGTACCTGCAACAATAGCATCTGCATCGGGAAGTACAGTACCTAGGACTGTTATTGTTTCAACAAGAAACAAAGTTGACGGGGAAAATAATGGAGGACCTGCCGAAAATGAACTGGCATCTTTACCGGTTTCTGTAAAGTGTGCCGATGGAAGTAGTTGGAATGGGACGATTTGTGCTCCATCTGCAATTGGGGTTGATATTTGGGCTGACCCGGCAGGGCCTATGACTGAACCAGGAACAACTAATTTAGTTTGGACAATGTCAGGTAGTCCAACATCATGTGATGCTGATGGGGTAGATTGGTCTGGAACGAATATTAAAAATGGTGATCCAGTTACTCATAGGAGTGGTATGGTTTCAAATGGTACGACCGCTAAGACTTATGTTTTTAAAATTAAATGTTACAAGGGGGCATTGGTTGCGACGGATGAAGTTTCCGTTGTAGTCAATTCATCTTCTGCTGGCAACACTCCTCCAATAGTTAACGCTGGGGTAGATAGAACAGTAGTAAATGCCACTTCTGTTTCGATTCCAAGTGGCGGTGCTTCTTCTTCAGACCCAGGTGGTAGTATCGAAAGTAATTCCTGGCAAAGAGTTTCTGCTCCTACTGGTGCTCCTACAACTATTATAGCAAACGAGGCAACTTTGACCCCGACTTTTAGTGATCTAGTCGTCGGTGCTTATGTATTTAGATTAACAGCAAAAGACAATTTAGGATTATCAAGTTTTGATGATATGACCGTAACTGTTACTAGTATAGGTTCGGGTGCAGTTCCGACTATTGTTATTCAGAAAAATCCAGCTCTTATTCCTTCAAATGGCCCCGAAAATCCAGATCTTATTGGTCCCCAGAGCGCAAGATTGCACTTAAATATTACTAGTGCAGGAACACCTGCGACATTATTAGAAAGAGGAACATGTATAAGTAAAACACCATCTGGGGCATCGAATTGTGCTTACCAATTAAGAAATCCTTCAGTCGTTCCCTCTGGCTATTTTTATCAGAATAGAACAGGATTAGATCCCATGACTACTTATTATTTTCGTGGTTATGCAAAAAATAATACGGGCACAGGATATACTGCGGTTGGGTCATTTATTACCACTGGGACTGTCAATGTTACGGCTAATCCAACTTCCTATACCGTCGGACCAAGTGAGGATATAAATTTTACCTATACTGCAAATTCTGATATTTCTCCTTCGGTTTTAGAATGTAGATTACTTGATTATAATTATGTTCCGTTAACAGGATGGGAGAATGCGGATGGCGCTATCGAGTATTCTGCCCCAGCAAATAATGATTTTGGGCCTTATTCATATTATGTTATATGTAGGCATAAAACATATACTAGTATATACGATATTTCTAGTGAGATTAAAGTAAATGTCCAAGAGAATATGGTTCCTCTTGCCCCCGACCTTGTCATTACTGATCCTTGGCCAACAAATGTTTATACCGGGGCCACAACTTTCTTTGCGACAGTTTGGAATGTGGGAACAGACGGAACCGGAGGACAGTTTAATAATAAATTCCAAGTTTCCACCAAGGCTGACGGCACTGATATTATTGGAAGTTATACCACTGACCTAATGGAGCCTGTCGATGTTGGAGTTTCAAAAATGACAGAGAAGTCAATTAATTTCCCTACGGCTGGGACATTCTATCTGCGAGCTTGTGCCGATCTTCCTCCTGATCCACATGGAACAATTGCTGATGAATTAGATGAAGGAAATAACTGTAGTGGATGGGTAGATGTGAATGTTTTTGATGGTCAACCTGATCTCATTGCTTCAGTTCCAACTCCAACCGAAGTTACGACTGGAAATTCAACTTTCTACGCAGATATTACAAATCAAGGAAATGGTGGAACTGTTTCGAACTTTACGAATCGCTTCCAAGTTTCAACAACTGCAAATGGTAGTAATATTATCGG
>CAYRQO010000038.1:0-2335 GCA_964426515.1 uncultured Candidatus Saccharibacteria bacterium
CACAAAAAGAAGCTGGTTGACGTACTGAGCCACATGTCTCAGTCCCTAGTGAAGCAAGACACATATCTGAGGCTAAAGCCGCTGCTGAACCTCCTGAGGAGCCTCCTGGAACCCTACTTGTATCATAGGGATTTCTGGTGACTCCATATGCACTTGTTTCCGTTGAAGAACCCATAGCAAACTCATCCATATTAGTTCGGCCCAAAAAAATGACACCTTCTTTTTTAAGTTTTTCGACAACGAATGAATCATAAGTCGCCACATAGTTCTCAAGAATTTTTGATGAAGCTGAAGCAATATGACCTTCGAATAAAATTATGTCCTTCAAAGCCATCGGGATTCCTGTCATCAATGTGGCTGTTTTATTTTTGAACATCTCATCCGCAATATGCACTTGTTCGTCTATATCACTATAGACTTCCAGATAAGCATTAATAGTCGGATTTTTTTCTTTTATAATGCCCAAATACTCATCGACTAATTCCCTTACACTAAAATCACCATTGATAAATGATTGATGAGCTTTTTCAATTGTTAAATTTTTTAAATCAATCATAGAATTTTTTTAACTTTCAAATATCCATCTTGAACTTCCGGCGCATTACTCAAAATTTTCTCTGTATATTTTCCTCTTTCATTTGTCGCTACATCATCGCGCATCACATTATGAAGTAAATAATCTTCTGGTTTTTTAGCGTCTGATATATTTTCACTCGATTTCAAAGCTTCCTGAACCTGCGAAACATAGGCTAAAATCGGGTCAAAATCTTTGGCCATTCCTTCCATTTCTTCTTGGCTCATATCAATTCTAGCTAAATCGGCTAGTTTTTTAATTTCCTCTAGTTTCATATTTATAGAATAACATATTTAGAATATTTTCAGAAATTCATCTTCAGAGAGAATTTGAACACCGAGTTTTTTAGCTTCCTCATATTTACTGCCAGGCTTATCCCCCGCCACAACATAAGTAGTATTTTTTGAAACAGAAGAAGCCATTGTTCCTCCATTTTCAATAATTTTTTTCTTAGCTCCATCTCGTGACATCGATAAGAGTGTTCCCGTCAAAACAAAAATCTGTTTTGTTAATTTTAAATTTTTAACTTTTTCATGATAAATAGAAACTCCATTATCTAAAAGTTTTTGAATAAAATGTAAATTTGTTTTATCTTGGAAATACTTATAAATACTTTCTGAAATAATGGGTCCAATATTTGATAAATTATTAATTTCTTCCGAGTTTGCCTTCATTAATTTATTTAAATTTCCAAAATGATTGGCTAAGTCTCGAGCCGTTTGTTCACCGACATGGATAATACCAAGAGCATAAATAAAACGCCAAAGTAAAATTTTCTTATGATCTTGAATCGACGAAATAATATTATCGGCTGACTTTTCACCAAAACGCTCTAAACCCGATAGATCAGCCTTTTCCAATGTAAATAAATCGGCCGAATCACTAATTAAACCTTCATCTTTCAGGCGATCTAAAATTTTTGGCCCAACGGTATATATTTCAAAAATATTTACAAAGTGTTGCATCGCTCGTCTATTTTTCGCCGGACAATTTTTATTGGTACAATAATAAGATACGGAATTTTTGCTAGGTTCGGGAAAAGTCCTATGAGCAGGGTCTGGTACCTCGTCCTCCCTCTTCCGAGGACCCTGGGAAGAGGACCTTTTCCCGAACCTAGCTTTCAAGGAATTACCTTCTCCGCCCAAATTTCTGACACCAGTTTCTTTTTGTTCCACCTTAAAATCGCAAACTGGACAAGTATTTGGAATTTTGAATTTTTTTTCTTTACCATTTCTCAATTTTACCAATACTTCAACAACTTCCGGAATAACATCTCCGGCTTTTTGAATTACTACTGTATCACCTATTTTTATATCTAAACGATTTATCTGATCAATATTGTGAAGTGTAGCTTTTGAAACAGTTGAACCGGCAACTAAAGTCGGATCAAAATGAGCCACGGGTGTTAAGACTCCCGTTCGTCCAACATTGACTGAAATATTTAAAACTCTGGTCGTTGCCCGCTCAGCTTCATATTTATAAGCAAGCATATAACGAGGAGCTTTACCAACAAAACCTAAATTATCTTGTAGAACCTGATCATCAATAGAAATAACTATGCCATCTGTACCGTATGGCAATTTAGCTCTAATTTTTTCAATTTCTTTAATAAATGAAATTATTTCTTCCACATTTTTAGCTTTTACTTCATGTGGAGCAACTTGGAAACCTAATTTTTTAACTAGCTCATGCTTATCAGAATGATTTTTAATTCTTAATTCTTCATTCTTAATTCTTAATTGTTTCGCCCAGCAGCAAAAT
>CAYRQO010000038.1:2345-7590 GCA_964426515.1 uncultured Candidatus Saccharibacteria bacterium
TATCTTTAACAATATTGGGATCAAGTTGACGCAAACTTCCAGCAGCCGCATTTCTAGTATTGGCAAATTGTGGTTTTCCATATTCGTTTTGTTTTTTATTTAATTCACGCCAAACTCGATTCGACATAACAACTTCTCCTCGAACTTCTACAAAATCTGGATATGGGGCTTTTAATTTAAGTGGAATTGTTCCAATCATTTTTAAATTTTCAGTTATATCCTCGCCAATAAAACCATCTCCTCTTGTTGAACCTTCCACAAAGACTCCATCGCGATATATAAGTGAAGCCGATAAGCCATCAAGTTTAACTTCACAAAAATAATTCAATTTTGCGGAAGTCGGACTTCCGATACTTCCGATAATTTTTAAATTTCTTCTTTCCCAGTCGTAAATTTCAGAATACGAAAAAGCATCATTTAAGGACAACATTCGAACGTCATGTTTGATTTTTTTAAATTTATCGAGTGGTTTACCTCCAACTCTATTTTCTGGTGCATTAAAGTCAATAAATTCTGGATATTTTTCCAAGATGGATTTTAATTCTCGATTTAGGGAATCAAAAATATCATCCGTCACTGATGGATCATCTTCAACATGATAAAGAAACCGAAGTCTATCAATTTCCTGCCGAAGCTTTTTTATTCGGTTTTTAGCTTCTTCTTTATTCATAGAGTTATTCTTCGTAACTGATTTGAATTTCACGTTCAACAACTCTAGGATTACTTAGATCACAAATATTGTATCCCTTGGCTGAAATTACAGTTGATGTATCTTTTTTTGTAATATTTATACTAAAACAAGGATTATTAGTGCCTAAAAATTCTTTTGAGGTCAAAGAATAATTTTTTTCTGCCTCTCCGCTTATAATCAAATTATCTCCTCCACATGATAATAAATCTCCGTTTTCAATAAATTTTTTAATCTCCTCAGTCGTCTTAACTAAATCTACATACAAAGCACAATCTCCAGCAGTATCAGCCTGATAAAAAGCTAATTGAGAGTTTCTAGCTAGCGAGGAAAGAATTAATTGCTTTGTCGAAGCGTTTATCAAACCAGCAGTAATAACCGAGATGATACTTATAATCATTATTGTAAACAAAAGAGCATATCCTTTCTGGTTTTTAATTTTTATTAAAAAATTTTTCATATTTTATTGATAATTAATATTGCCACCTCAAAAGACTAGTCTCAAGAGTTCTTTCTTTAGACATTGTCCCGCTTGTCCACCTAACTGTAACCTTAACAGATATCTCATCACTTGAAACACTCCCAACTTCTATTTCTCTTTTGAATTTTGATTGGGCAACTCCTTGTTTTGTTTTGTCATGAGTATAAAAAGCTTCATTCTTTTCTGGGCTTTCATTATAATATAAGATTGTACATTCAGAACTTAAACATTCCTTTGGGCCTGCTCCATCAATAACATCTAAGTAACACTTTCCAGCGTCTGAACATATTTCATATTTTTTAGAAAAAATCTTCCATCCTTCACTCGGGTCGTCAACCTGTAAAAAAACAGTATCACGATCATTGCGAACATAATCAACTGCTTCTTGTAAAAGATAGTTAACTGTAATTTCATCTTTAGCATACCTGGCGGCAAATAAACTACTAACAACCACGTTCATCAGACTAACAATCGAAATCGTTAAAATAAAGACGGCAACCATCGCTTCAATAAGTGTAAAACCTTTATTTTTCTTTTCTTTTTTATTAATCATATTTTTAGAAATTACGTTGTGAAGCCATAGTCTGAATAGAAAAAGAAACTGGGGTTCCTTTAACCATAACACTTCCCTCCATAATAATATAAACGCTGGCCTGAATTCCATCATCTGGAGCGGACCCCTTAACAATAAAATTTAATCTTTGAATACTAACATCTGGTGAAATAATTGGAACTCCACTACTATTTGACTTATTGTCATAACGCTTTAATGTTAGATTTTTACCATGATCAACAGCCTCACCACCGCCATCTTTATTATCAACATCACTAGACACCTGACTTATTTTAGCTAGTTGATACCCTACTCGTTGATCTTGTGACCCATCTTGTGGAATAAAAGCAAGGAAAGACCCGCCTTCTAGGCAATCTCTAGGATCAGGATTTCCGTTTAAATTAATTTGTGATCCTGATTCCACACAAGTATAATTGGTTCCCATCCGAATCGAGCGAGTCATACTTTCAACCGCATAATTAACATTATCCATCGCTAAGCGTAAAGCTCTAGAATTTTTGGCAGTACCAAAAACCGTCAATAGGGCTCCAATAGAAATCAGCATAATAATAGCAAAAATTGAACTTGCCACCATTAGCTCAATAAGCGTAAATCCATTATTCTTTTTTGTTTTTTGTTTTTTCATATTATGAGACACTTATTTGACCATTATTCCAAACTGTAATTATTTTATTATTGTTGGGATCCCTAGTACTTTGAACAAAAATCTTTATATAACCAATATCTGCACCTTCATTACAATCACTTGTATCTGGATTTGATTTATAGCAAAAAGTCGGCTCAACGTGTGGCCGAGTAAAAAAAACATCGATACTTTCTCCATTTCGAACTTCCATTTCACGCCAACCAGAATAACCTGCAAGTCCATAAACAATTTTATATATTTCATCGGAGCTTGTTATTTGTAACATTTCTAAACATTCATTTCCACTTTGCGGACTTCCACACATATTATTACTAGTATCATATTTTGAGAAATTATCAATATTGGCGAATAAAATAAAGCTCTTTTTTGAACCTGAAATGGGTTTTGTTAAATCTGAATTCATCATAAAATGAACCCCATAACTATTACTGTAAGTACGAACTGTCCCAACGGCAAAACCTTGAGCCTTACGAAGAGATAAAGCAATATCATCGGCTAAGTTTTGAATAGACATCGATGACTTAAAATTACTATAACTAACAAGGGTCGTAGCAGACATAATTCCTAAAATGGCAATCACTACAAGAAGTTCAATAAGTGTGACCCCAGAATTATATTTATTTTTATTAAAATTTTTTGACATTGTAAAAAATTATTATTCTCCTATAATTATACACTAAATAAATTAACTAGGGAATAAATATCTAAACCAAGTAGAAAAGTGATTAGAGTACTAATAATTAAAAAAGGGGCAAATGGTATTTCAGTCTTCATATTCATTTTATTTTTAGACATATACATGAGGGGCAAACTAATTATAGTCCCAATCCAAAAAGACATCACTACAGCACAGAGACCTGATGCCAAACCCAACATCCACCCCATTCCCAAAACTAATTTTCCATCCCCCAAACCCATAAGTTTACCTTTTGAGAAAAACCATAAAGCCACAAAAGGAGCCGCTAATATCGGCCCTGAAAATAATGAAATTAAATTCGGTATTTTAAAAAATGAACCGTTACCTGAATAATTAATAAATATTGATAAAAAAGAAATAAAAATAAAAATAAAAACTAATTTATCCGGTATAATTTTATGACGTAAATCATAAACCGAAATTACTATCAATATTGAAAAAATAAAAATAAATAAAATAACAATAGCGGTATAGAGTGAGTAAGAAATATACAGAAGCGGTAAAAATTTAAAAGCAATCAAAGCAAAAATCAAACCCGTCCCGAATTCAACCAAAGGATATTGATGTGAAATTTGACTTGCACAACGACGACATTTGCCCGATTGAATTAGAAAACTAAAAAGTGGAATGAGTTCATACCATCTCAAATTTCGGTTGCAAGTCATACAAATTGATCGTCCATTTGCAATTGGCATTCCTGTATTAAAACGATAAATGACGACATTTAAAAAACTTCCAATAATTGTGCCTAATAAAAAAATAAAAATAAAGGTCAAAAGATACATGTTTTTATTATACCACCCAGGCTATTAAAAAACTACTCAATGAGTAGTTTTTTAATTTAAAACATAATTAATATTATTTTGGTTCGACGTTTTCAGAACCATGATCTGGATAATATAGATCATTAAGATCATTATTTCGATGACAATATTCATCCGCAATATCAATCTTTCCATCCGTATCATTGTCGCGATTATCACTACACTCCCGAATCACTAAACTCTCAGAACCATACAAAGGATCATAAGGAAGTTCAAGCCAAAAAGATTGATGACAATATTCATCCGCAATATCAATCTTTCCATCCGTATCATTGTCAAGACCATCATTACACTCTGTATTATTTTCAGTTAAAGCCGGTAATTGACAAATATAAGTTGTATTAGCCTTTGGACATAAGGTTAAAAATTCATCCTCACTTTTTGGAGGATTTCCTTTCCAAGAGTTAACTTTCCCAGTATAATCAACACTAACCACACCCTTAGGAGTAGCTGCAGTTATAAACCACTTTCCTCCTTCCGAAGGACTTTGCCCATCTGAACCGTAATAGACGGAGGAATTACTAGGTAGTTTAGTTAGAACACTGTGTAAACTACCACTACCAGCTGTTGTATTCGTAAACAAATTACCATTCGCATCACCGACAATGTCGGCAGGTGAAGCAGAAAAATCAATGATTGGGGCAGTATTTGTTCCAGAATATAATAAGGCTTCAGAACTCATACTTTTTAATTGTGATTTAACCCTAGCTTCCGCCGCTTTATCCCTAGCTCCATTTAAAACAACAAGAGTCACAGTTGATAAAATATTAACGATAGCAATAACAACTAATAATTCAACAAGAGTAAACCCATTTTTCCTTCGATCCCCCCAGCCTGAACTTTTATTTTTTTTCATAATTAAAAATTTTGATATTATATCAAAAACCTATTTATTTTTAATATAATCATTATACCATAAAAGTATCTCAATATAAAAACAACAAAGAAATACTTTGTTGTTTTTATATTGAACATATATTACTAAATTAGCTAAATGTACAACCGGCGGCAGTACAAGCACCAATATCTTCGGTGTCTGGAACAGAACCACAATCCCCAGTTGTAACGGTCCACTCGCCATCTCCCACTGTTGCGTCAACTGCGGTAAATGTTGGAATTGTTCCTGCGCAAACAGTTAATGCTGGCCATAAAGAAGCAGAACCTGTACAGATAGCTTCACCAGCAGCACCAGTAGTAATTTCTAATTCATCTCCATCGCATGAAACCAGAGCTGGCATTATCGAATTCACTGTTGCTTGAAAAGAGGCACTTCTTGCTCTTTGTCTTGCATTATTTAATGAGACTAAAACAATCGAAGACAAAATTCCGATAATT
>CAYRQO010000039.1:0-7579 GCA_964426515.1 uncultured Candidatus Saccharibacteria bacterium
AATTGTCTCTTGATGAATATATTCTTTTGGCGCATGTAATCCACCATCTAAAAAAATCTTATACGAAGTCAGAAATCGTGAATTCTCGTCGGCGTAGGGCCCCTCTGGGGTAAAGACGCGAGAATTCGCGATTTCTGACGGAGTAATCTTCCTAAGTGATTGATCTAAGGCTTTTTGGATACATTTAGCAATGCCAAATTTATCAATATTTTCTGACGAAACAAAAGAGACAGCGTAATCGCAATTGCCTTTTTCTTTTTCTTTTTTCAAAAATTCAAACCAAATTTCCCTTTGTTTTTTGGAAAGTTTTTTCGAATCGCGGAGCTTCGGTAATTCTCCACAGGTCGGACCTGTGGAGAATGAATCGTCTTTAATTAAGAAAGCACAAACCGCTACTGGTCCGGCAATCGGCCCCCGCCCAACTTCATCTATGCCTATAATATATTCCACACTTTTGTCCATATAGAGCAATCATACCTTATTTGCTATACTAAGAAAATATGGAAAAATCTGAACTCGATTCTAAATTCATACATCTACATACCCACTCACACTATTCCCTGCTTGACGGTTTATCTAAAATTCCTGATATGGTCAAAACAGCCAAGAAAAATGGCATGAATGCTCTAGCCATAACAGATCATGGTAATTTATATGGAGCCATCGAATTATATAAAGAATGCCAAAAAGCTGGCATTAAACCAATTATTGGCGTTGAAGCGTATATCGCCGAACGAGGGCGAAAAGACAAAGAACCAGGAATTGATAATAAAAGACGACACTTAACTTTACTGGCTAAAAATATACAGGGTTATAAAAATTTGATGCACCTTGTAACGCTAGCTAACCTTGAAGGATACTATTACAAACCAAGAATGGACAAAGAAATACTCCGTGAATTTCACGAAGGTCTTATTTGTTTATCTGGTTGTATGGGTAGCCAGTTGTCTCAAGCAATACTTGCCGGAAATAATGAGAAAGCTGAAGAAATTATAAAAGAGCATCAAGATATCTTTGGTAAAGAAAATTATTTCCTTGAAGTTCATTCTCACCCACATATTGAAAACGATGAAAAACTTCGAAGAGGAATTATTGTCCTAGGTAAAAAATTTAATATTCCAGTTGTGGCTGGTCAAGATTCACACTACTTGTGTATTGATGATCATGAAGCACATAATACTTTGTTAGCTGTAAACACTGGTAGTATCGGAGGTAAAGAAGGTACCAAATTAGAATTCGGTGAAGATGATTTTTCCTTGATTGATGAAAAAACAGCTTTTAAATATTTCAAAGACATCCCGGAAGCTGTCTCGAACACCAAAATGGTGGCTGACTTATGTGAAAATTATGACCTTGAACTTGGCAAGGCTTATTTCCCAGACTTTCCAATTCCTGATGGAACAACAGCCGATCAAGTCCTTCGTGATTTAGCCTATGCCGGATTTGAATTTAGAGGATTAGAAAAAACAAAAATCTATATTGATCGATTAGAATATGAGCTTGGTATCATTAAACAAAAAGGCTACCCGGCATATTTTTTAGTCGTCTCTGATTTACTCCGATATGCTCGAGAAAATGAAATATATACAAACATTCGAGGTTCGGTGGCTGGCTCACTGACAACTTATTTAATTGGAATTACAAAAGTTGATCCAATTGCTTACAAATTACCGTTTGAAAGATTTTTAAATCCTGAACGTCCATCATTACCCGATATTGATATGGATTATGCTGATAACCGACGTGACGAAATAATTGCATATGCCAAACAAAAATATGGCGAAGATAAGGTCGCTCAAATTGGAACATTTGGCACGATGATGGCTAAAGGTTCCATTCGCGATGTAGCTCGCGCCTTGGGCTACCCATATAGCATTGGTGATAGAATTTCTTCGATGGTGCCTCTTGGTTCCCAAGGCATGCCAATGACTATTGATCACGCCATGAAAATGGTCCCCGAATTAAAAACTGCCTACAAAACTGAACCCGACACAAAAAAAATAATTGACTTGGCAAAAAAAATGGAGGGTTGCGTTCGACACATTTCTGTCCATGCCGCTGGCGTTGTCATGGCTCCCCGACCGCTTTATGAATTTACACCTGTTCAATTTGATCCCAAGGGTGGTAACATCATCACCCAATACGATATGTATAGTATTGAAGATGCTGGATTACCTAAATTTGATTTCTTAGGTATAAAAAATCTTGCCATCCTTGCTCTTGCGATAAAACTGGTGAAAAAAATTCACAATATTGATATCGATATTGATCGGATTGATTTGGCTGACAAAAAAACATTTGAGATGTTAGCTCGGGGTGAAACTATGGGATTATTCCAGCTTAATGGCTCCGGCATGACTCGCTATCTAAAAGAATTAAAACCAACGACGATTCATGATATTAATGCGATGGTGGCCCTTTACCGTCCAGGACCGATGGAATCAATTCCAGAATATATTAAACGCAAACACAATCCGAAAGCTATTACTTATTTAGATCCTCGGCTACGTGATATTCTTGATCAATCATATGGTGTTATCACTTATCAAGACGATGTCATGATGACAGCTATCAAACTTGGCGGGTATTCTTGGCTTGAAGCAGACAAACTGCGAAAAGCCATGGGGAAAAAGATTCCAGCGGTGATGGAGGCTGAAAAAAGTAAACTACTCGAAGGCTTCGTGAAAAACGGTATGAGCGAGAAAAAGGCTCAAGAATTTTGGCATCTAATCGAACCATTCGCCGCTTATGGATTTAACAAGGCCCATGCGGCTTCTTATGGACTTGTGGCATATCAAACTGCATACCTTAAGGCCAACTTCCCTGTTGAATATATGACGGCGATCTTAACTTCTGAATCAGGTGATATTGAAAAAGTGGCTGAAATTGTCCATGAATGTGAAAAGATGAACATAAAAATACTCCCCCCAAATATCAACGAAAGCTTCGGTGGATTTACTGTTATCGGGGATAGCCGGAAAGAAACTGATCGCGCTATTCGTTTTGGTCTTTATACAATTAAAAATTTGGGAACTGATATCGCCGACGCAGTCATTGAGGAACGAAAACAGCGTGGTCCATTTAAAACACTAGCAGATTTTTTCGAACGAATTAATCATAAAAATTTAAATAAAAAATCTGTTGAAGCTCTGGCTAAGTCTGGGGCGATGGATGATCTTTCAGAACGAAATATGATTATTGGTAATTTAGAAACATTACTTGCCTTTAATAAAGAAATAAAGGGCAACGTAAATCAAGATTCTCTTTTTGGCTCGATTGGTGGAGTCGAAGTTAAACTTTCCCTTCTTCCCCAAGAAGAGGCTAATATGAAAGAAAAATTAACTTGGGAAAAAGAATTACTTGGTCTTTATATTTCGGGTCATCCACTTTCAGCTTATAAAGAAAAAATTGAAAAATTCGGAACTTTAATTAAAAAAATTCAAACTGAAACAAAAGTGAACACTCCGGTTACTGTCGCTGCGATTATCGACGACGTTAGAATTGTGACAACCAAAAATAATGCCCGTATGGCTTTCATAAAGCTCACTGACCTCTCAGGTTCAATCGATGCCGTCGTCTTCTCCAAGCTTTTTGAAACAATTAAAGATCTTCTAATTATCGACAACATAATAGCCCTGCAAGGTAAAGTAACCGAACGCAACGGCGAAAAAAGCCTAATGATTGAAAGTCTAAAGAAAATATAAAACATCCCCCACCAAATGGTGGGGGATGTTTTATTAATATTATTTTTTGATTTCAGTATTTTTAATGTTTTCCATGATCTTCATGACTTGAGCAGGATAATTCGTAATGTATGAATTATATTTTCTTAAAATTTGCTCAGTTGATTTTCCTTCATAATGATGATCGGTCTTAGGATTGTTTCCTCCTAGGTTCATAGCTACGATTTCGATTGATTTATCAATTGATTCGAAGTTGATTTTACATGAACCCCATCCAAAAACACTATTAGTGACTTTTTTACATGCTTGCTTACCGCCAGTTGATTCACGCATAGCAATGGCTGGTAATAAATAAGGGTCGATATCATTCTTTATGGCTTCTTCGACAAACTTTTGTCCATGACCAGCAAGTGGTAAACCTTTTGATTCAAAATAAGAGTCTATTTTATCGGCGATTTCCTTACGAGCAATTTCTTCTTGTGCGGTTATCACAGAAGTTTCCTCCGTAAGACTATCCCCGGTTGCAGTCATACTTGGTATCGCCAATCCTGAGAGAGGCATTGCTATTGCAAACATTGGGATTGCAATAATTGACTGCAAATAACGTATAATTTCTTGTTTTTTCATAATTAGCGATTTCGTACCGCCAGACGCCCATGCCAATTGGGTAATTTAGAATGTTTAAATATATAGATAAACAGACTAAACTAAAAAATTCCTTATATATCATCAAATGTAAACATAAGATAACATACTGGGAATTGCTTATATAGTAGCACAAAGAGATATATAAGTCAATAGTTATAACATGATTTTGACCCTCGTCAAATAGAAAATACCCTTATAATATAAGGGTATTTTCTATTTGTTACCTTGACAGCCTTATCATTACTGTGTCAAAATAAGCCTAATTTACAAAGGTTTATGAGAATTTTTGACAAACATCCCCTTTTGTCTTATAAATATCATTATTCTATAAGGATTTCTTCTAAATTTAAAATAACTTCCCTATAAGATTCCTCGGCTTTCAGTTTAAACTATTGTTCTCATAATAAATACCTAATTCATTTTTTAAATCATCTATCTTTTGTTTATCTATCTTTTTTTGCTCAATATTTGTCTCTGCTTTTATCTTAATTTTTAATTTATGAATTATTAAAGTATCATCCAATAAATCAAAATTATACTTATCCATAATATTCATTTCAGCAAGTTTTTTATTAATTTCAAAAACACATTCTTCGTTTTGAGTATCGAGTGGAGTTATTCTACAATTTCCGCCCTCAGATAACATTTGATCAATATTATTAAATAAATTATCGATTTGTTCCTTGGTTGTATTATAAAAAGGCACAGAATAAGAGGCCCATATTTCATCAAACTTATTTAACCCTTCTCGGCTTAATCTACCTGGCAAATCAGGGTCATCAGCTTTTACTTCCAAAGACCTATAATTATTATTTATATTTTTATTTATTTCTTCCTTATCTAAAAATGGATCAACATTCACAATTATTTCTGGTTTAATTAAATCACTTTCAATCAAATCCTGCATTGACTTTCCTCCCCCTAAAAGACATATCCTTTTATCGCTTAGTTTTCTTTTAAGATATTCTTTAGCCTCAGGCGAATTTATATTTGTGACCTCAAATAATGACAATGAATAAGGAAAGCTGTCTTTTTTAAATTGACTAGGGAAAAATGATCTTTCTTGGTTAGTCTTATTAAAATAATTTATACTATCATATTCATCCTTAATATAACTTCCAGGCATATTGTCATTATAGGCTCTGGCTGATCCACGAAAATCTAATTCGTTTAATATTATATTATTTTTTTCTCTATTTAATTTAACATTTTCAAAATCACTTTTTAATAAAAGACTAAAAGCCTTCTGATAAGAGGGGTCAAATTCTTCTTTATTAAATTCTTTATAATAATCTCTCTTAGTTAAAATAAACGGGCCTTTGCCTCTTTGGCTTTTATAAATTTCATCATTTTTTCGGTTAATTTCATTTATGCATGAATTTAACCTACGTAAATAATCCTCCGCTGATTCCGACGGCTGTAATTCAAAATCAAAATCAACAATTTTTTCTTCGATTAAATTCTCCTTATTATCTCCTATTTTTAAACTTTCCATATTTTATTTTCCGTGGCAATTTTTGTACTTCTTGCCGGAACCACAAGAGCATGGATCATTGCGGCCGATTTTTTTTGATTCATTTCTAATTGTTCCTGGATTATCTGACCCATCCGATGAGCTTAGAATCAATTCTGGTCGTTCCTCTATTACTTCATTTTGACTATTATCCACAATATCCGCATTAATTTTACTAATTAAAGAGTAAACTTGCTCTTTGAAATTAATTTCCATCTCTTTGAACAATCGTAAGCCCTCTTTCTTGTATTCAATCAAAGGCTCCCTTTGGCCGTAAGCTCGAAGGTTAACCGATGACCTAGTGTATTCCATTGTCTCTAAATGTTCAACCCAAAGCGTATCAGTAGTATATAAAGCAATTCGTCGGACAGTCTCAAAAAACATCGCATCCCCTATCGCTGATCGCTTTTGTTTAATCATTTCTTCTAATTTGGGATATTCAAGATATAATGAATTTAAAAAATTCTCTATTTCCATAAAATCACCAGAAAGCATGATTCGGCGTCGTTCATATATAATCTTGCGTTGATGATTCATGACATTGTCGTATTCAAGCGTATGTTTACGAGCATCAAAATGGAAACCTTCAATTTTGGCCTGAGCATTCTCTAAGGTATTTGAAATAAATTTATTTTCAATTGGCTGATCTTCTGGAACGCCAAGTTTAGCCATCATTGATTTGATCCGGTCTGAGCCGAAAATGCGCATCAAATCATCTTCCAGTGAGACATAAAATTGTGTTGCTCCGGGATCACCTTGTCGGCCAGAACGACCGCGAAGCTGATTGTCAATACGACGAGCTTCATGACGTTCAGTTCCAATGACAAATAAACCGCCTAAAGCTTTAACTTCTTCATATTTTTCTTTATTGTATGGTACGCCACCTAATTTAATATCAACTCCTCGGCCGGCCATATTTGTCGCCACCGTCACTGATCCAATTCGCCCAGCATTGGCAATAATCTCTCCTTCTCGTTCGTGATTTTTAGCATTAAGAGTCGTATGAGGAATTCCAGCTTGAGTTAGATAAGCCGACAAAAGTTCATTTTTTTCAATTGAGACCGTCCCAATTAAAACTGGCTGACCCAAAGTATTTAATTCTTTAACTTTGGCCGCTACAGCCAATAATTTATTTTTTTCAGTTTGATAAATTAAGTCATTGAAATCTTTTCTATTTATCTCGCGATGAGTAGGGACAACGACAACATCGAGTCCGTACACTTTCAAAAATTCTTCTTTAGAAGTTTCAGCTGTTCCAGTCATACCGCCTAGTTTTTTGTAAAATCTAAAATAATTCTGGAAAGTAATTGAGGCCACAGCAATCGTTTCTTTTTCAATTTTGGCTCCTTCTTTAGCTTCTATGGCTTGGTGAAGTCCTTCACTCCAACGACGTCCAGGTTGTAACCGTCCAGTGAAAGAGTCAACAATAATAACTTCTCCGTCTTTGACAACGTAATCTTTATTATTTTCGTATAAAGCTCGAGCTTTGACGGCCGTTTCTAAATGGTGAACATATTTAATTCCTTTTTCAGTATAAATATTGGAAATTCCTAGTAAACTCTCAGCCAAGGTAATACCATGATCAGTTAATGATATGGCTCTTAATTTCTCATCAACCGTATAGTCCTCTTCAGGCTTTAATTTCTTGGCAATATCAGCAAAAGTATAATATAAATCTTCACTATCTTCGGCTTGGGAGGAAATAATAAGCGGGGTTCGAGAATCATCAATCAAA
>CAYRQO010000040.1:0-7475 GCA_964426515.1 uncultured Candidatus Saccharibacteria bacterium
AGAAGAAATGATTGAAGAGTATATTAGGGTTGGGAATCCATTAAAATTTGCTGGATCTTATACCTTAAATGATATTCATGATAAATTTGTCGAAAAAATTGAAGGTGATTATAATAATATACTTGGACTACCCGTTGATGAAGTTATGAAAACATTAAAAGAATTTGATATAGATAGATAATATGGCTATAGAATACGAAGCGACATATTTGAATATTAATAAGGACGAGTATCGGACTAGGTTGAAAAACTTAGGAGCCGAGCTTCTAAGGGCAGAGTATGAGCAGAAAAGATATAATTTTGATTTACAATCCTTGGGCCGAAATTTTTGGGAATGGGCTCGTGTCCGAGATGATGGGGATAAAATTACTATGGCATATAAATGTATTCCGACTGATTCATCGATGGAGGAACAAAAAGAAGTTGAATTTGATATTTCTGATATGGACTTAGGCGTAGAATTTTTAGAAAGTTTAGGAGCTAGAATGACAAATTATTCTGAGACATTAAGAGAGCGCTGGATATTGGATGGAGTTGAAATCGATATCGATACATGGCCGTATTTGGAGCCGTACATAGAAATAGAAGGGAAAAATAAAGAAGAAGTTGTAAAAATTTCAGAATTACTTGGTTTTGATTTTAAGGATGCCAAGTTTTGCGGAGCAGGAGAAATATATGAAATGAAATATGGTCTTCATCCTGATAAAATATCGAAAGATAAAGTGATTCGCTTGACTTTTGATGACAAAAATCCATATATATGAAAATAAAAGAAATTTATAATGAATATCAAATCCCCAAACATTTACAGCAGCATATGTACAGAGTTGCAGCTGTTGGATTAGTTATTAATGATTTTTTAAACGAGACTATTAAACTTGATAAAGATATCCTTACCACAGCGATGTTACTTCACGATGTTGGTAATATAATTAAATTTGATTTAAATAGCGATCTTCTGAAAGAAGAGAATATTGATAATTTAAAAATAACTAAAAACATTTTTATTGAAAAATATGGGGAAGATGAACATATTGCCACAGTAAAGATTATTAAAGAAATTGGGGTGAATAAAAAAGTTATAGATATACTAGAAAATATAAGTAGTTCGAAAATTCCATCCACAATAAATTCAGATGATTGGCATAGAAAAGTATGTTCTTATTCTGATTTTAGGGTTGCACCGCAGGGAATAGTAAGTATCACCAAAAGATTTGATGAGATTATTAAAAGGTATAAAGGTAAAAATCATGAGCTTTCAGATGTTGAAAAAACCGGACAAAAAAAGAAAGATGCTTTAATTTTAGAGAGACAAATACAAGAAAAATGTGTCACGCCACTATCTTCTATTGATGATTCAAAAATAAAATTAATAGCTGAACAATTAGCAGAATATGAAATTAATTATAATTTATGAAAGAAACAAAATTAATTCACGAGGTGAGAGCGGTCAAGACAAAAAAAGAATTGGTGAACATTATTAAGGCGCAAAGAATTAGCGAGAGGGTTTTGGTTGATACACTAAAAATTTTAAAGACGGGGATTTCTGAAATTGAAGTTGAAAAATTTATTAAGAAAACTTTCATCAAATACAGAGCTCCTATTTTAGCTTTCCCATCGATTGTCTCATTTGGGAAAAATACGGCTAATATTCACCACGAGCCAAGTAAAACAAAATTAAAAAATGGTGATATGATCATGTTTGATTTTGGTTGCACAGTTAATCATTATTGTTCGGATATGTCGCGGACTTATTTCTGGGGTAAGCCAAATAAAAAACAACAAAAAATTTATTTGGCTGTACTTGATGCTCAAAATAAAGTTATAGGTAGTATTAATAAAGGTGAAAAAAGAGCCGGAATTTTAGATCAAATTGCCAGAGCATTTTTAAATAAAAAATTTGGCTCGAAGAAATTCCCGCATGGACTAGGGCATGGAGTGGGGACTGTTATTCATGAATGGCCAAATTTAAAACCAAAAAGCAAAGATATATTGCCGGCCGGCTGTGTTATGACTGTTGAGCCAGGCATTTATTTAAAAGGTTTCGGCGGAGTGCGAATTGAAGATATGGTCCTGATCACTAAAAATGGTTGTCTTAATTTAACTCATGCCCCGAAAGACTTAAAAAATGCAATTTTAAAAAAATAAATAAATGGATAATTTAAAAGAAAATGAAAAAATAATATTTATTCCTGGTTGGGTGGATGCTGGAATAGTCCATGGATATAAAAATAGTTTAGATATTTGGAATAAAAAAATTGATTTAAATAAAAATTTAAATGTTGAATTTGTTATTGCCCATAGCGCCGGATCTTTGGCGACACTCTACAATTGGAATATTAATAAAAACTTCAAAATTATTTTAATTAATCCTGTTTTAACTAAAAATAATATATTTAATAGATGGGCCAAGTCGATGGTTTTTGAAGGGGCTGGTTTTTCTTTAGAGAGGAGCAAGTTACTACCATATACATTTACGGCTCTTGATAAAGTTTTAAAATTATTTAAAATTCCAGTTGTCGAAATAATAAATAAAATACCAAAAGAAAATATTTGTATTATTTATGGAGAGAAAGATAAATATTTATCTAATTTTGAATTAATAGATGAATTTAAGAAGAGGGGATTTAAAATTGAGATAATCAAAGAATCTGGTCACACTTATGACCAAAAAATTGAAGAAGCAATTAGAAAAATAATAAATAATCTTTAATTTAAGCCTTGGGTTGTTCGGCACATTTTCGTATATAGATCACGGAAGATATTATCAGGGTCAGTTATTTTTTTAACCTCATCATAATTAGGTCTATTCCAAGTTTGCCAAAACTCTTCGGGGGTATAATAATTGTTTGAAATTAGGGTTTTTATGCCACCAGTAGCCGTCAGCTCATCCTCCATTATTTTGTAATAGTTTTTATCATTCTTTTTTTCCATTCCATATATAGCAATATCAATAAATAATTCATCATCTTTATTTTTAGCCATCAATTCTGGATTTATCCACTCATAATGTCTAACTATTTTATATGGTACATACCAAAGCGGAAAATGATTAATTTCTTTTTGATACCAATTTAAAAATTCAGTAAGTCTTGAAAATGGAATAAAAAGATCAATGGTTATTGGAATTTTATTTGAAGGAATAAGGGAATGGAATTTTTCAACAAAACGAAGCGTTTTAGTTGTGTCTAAAAATTTTCCTAAAAACAATCTTCCCAAAAAAGACCGAGGGGCAACATTGGTGACACCTTTTTCATATCTAAAAAAATAATGAGAAGTTTTTAAATAATCTTCTTTTCTCTTTTTTGTGCTTAAATAATAAATTTTCATCCAATCATACCGGTTTGTGTATGGAGCATTATCGACAAAATTCCCCATTGATAATACAAGCTCAGTTGGGGAGTGAATAATACCATCCATAAAATCAAAATCTTTCTTTTGATAATGTTGCCAGGTTGCCTGTTTGTAAGATTCGAGATTGTCATATTTTTCGTACACAACTTTCACGAATTGTTTAGCTGGAAATAATTTGAATTTTAACTTAGATATAATACCTAAAGTCCCAAATGTTCCATGGACCATCTGAAATATCAATTTATTTTCATTTTCAGGAGTGCAAACAACGATATCTCCTTTGGCGGTAATGACTTCATATTCCAAACAACTATCATGAAAACCGCCATATTTATAAGACATTGATTCAAGTGAGGCACCAGCGACCGCTCCACCAATAGTGATAGTCTTTAATTCTGGAACAGTGTAAGGAACTAAATTGTATTTAAGAGTTTCTTTGACTAAATCAACAAAAGTTACACCAGGTTCAGCCGTACAAGTTAATTCATTTTTATTAATTTCAATTATTTGATTGAGATCACTTAAATCTATTTTTTCATCGTCATATGTTTTATCATTTGGTTTAGGAACTTGATGAGAAACGGATTTCTTCTTGAAAGATACAGGGGTGGTGTTTTTTCTGTTTTTTAAAATTTCCAAAACTTTACTAACTTTTTGTTCGTGATTTGTCATATTATTCAAAATTAAAAAAATTATCATCTATTCTTTCGAATCGGCCTTTTTTTATAATAGCTTTATTGTTTAGCATGGCAGTTTTTAAAGCCTCATATTCCTTTGGATGGTCTTTTTTACAGAAATCAATAAATTCTTTTTGTTTTAGTAATACTTCATTCATTATTGGAACGGTTCGGATACTTTCCATCCTATCTGGAAGGGTTATTATGTAACTTGAAAAATAATCTAAATACTCATTAAAAAATTTTTCATAATCTGATAATATTTTTGCTTTTTCACTCTCAGTATTTTTATTTTGGTCTAATCCTTCTGGCATAAAATTTAATGTAATTATATATTAATTTATATATTGTATATAAATTATCAAAATAAAACAAAAGCTTTCTTTTTTGGTTTTTGGTGGTAGAATGCGAATATGAAAAAAACGAACGAAAATATTCTTATTTTGCCTGATATACGCTCGGCTATAAACATTGGGGCCATGTTTCGAACGGCTGACGCCGTTGGGATTTCCAAAATATATTTGACCGGTTTTAGTCCTCGGCCGACAGATAAATTTGGCCGGATTCAAAAAGACATAGCCAAAAGTGCTTTGGGGGCAGAAAAGTGGATTGCTTGGGAATATAAAAAAACTTTAATTCCACTTATCAATTCTTTAAAGAAAGATGGCTACACCATAATTGCTATTGAGCAAGATAAAAGTGCTATTGATTATCGAAAGATTTCTCTTCGAGGTGAGAAGATGGCCATAATTATGGGCCCGGAAGTTACGGGTTTGAATCAGAGTGTTTTAAATAAATGTGACGTTATTGCTGAAATTCCTATGCACGGACAAAAAGAATCACTCAATGTTTCGGTGGCTTGTGGTGTAGCTTTATTTAGAATTCTTCGAAATTAATTTTTGTTCGTACTTGGTCCGTATTTCATGCCAGGATTTACTTGATCGGTAAGGGGAGTGATGAAGGGTTTATCCTCAACTTTCTTTTTGGCTCCGCCCATTAATATCCAGATAATAAAAATTGCAATTAAAAATAAAAGGACTTCAAGCCCGAAATGCATTTCTCCGCCATTATGTTTCCCCTTTTTTTCTTTTGGTTTTTCTGCCATATACAAATAATTAATTAATAAATAATTTCTGATGAGTGTTACAAAAGTGGGCACTGCGACCATTTATAACCTTTCTTATTATAACACCTCGGCACCCCTTTTTGCCACATGGGTGGCTCTTTTTTTGATAAACATTATGCTCATTTTGGAAATTACCTCGTAAGCCATCGATATTTCGATAATCCGACATTGAGTCGCCACCAAAATCAATACCTTTGGTTAAAACTTTTTTCATTTCCAGATAAAGTTTTGATAATTGAGTTTTTGGAATTTTAAGAGGGTTTGATTCGGGGTGAATGCCGGAGGCCCAAAGCATTTCATCGGAATAAATATTGCCAATACCTGCAAGAATAGATTGATCCATCAAAATTGTTTTAATTTTCCAATTTGGTTTTAAATAAAGACGATTAGTAAATTCTTTTAGAGTAAAATCTTTTTCAAGTGGTTCAGGGCCGATATTTTTTAAATGAATACTCTCATGTTTTTTCTTGGTTGGAATAATTGTGACTTTGCCAAATTTTCGTGAATCGCAAAAAGCTAAATGTTTACCGTTTGAAAAAGTAAAGACAACATGAATAAACCTATTGTACGGATCATTCAACGGTCCAGCATTTTTGGGAATCCAATTTATTTTCCTTGCTACTTTCTGCTTACTACTTACTACTTTTTTGTATTCGCCAAAAAGTAGGTGCCCTGTCATTTTCAAATGAATCAAAATCGTGTGTCCGCCCGAAATGTTAATTAAAATATTTTTGGCTCGTCGCTCGACATTGATAACTTTCTGTCTCATTATTTTTTTCTTGAAATTTTTGAAAAAGACTTCATCTTTAATTGTTCCACTGAATTGTTTGATTGGATTTTTTTTAGCTAAATCCGTCCAAGCATCTAAAAAAATAAGCCCTGGTAAGACTTTTTGTAAACCATTGACGGTGGTTGTGACTTCAGGTAATTCAGGCATATTATCTTTTCCCTAAAATTTGTAAGGCTTCTTTAATTCGGGCATTGGTGCCGATTGTTGTTGGGGGAACTTGCTTCAAAGCTTCACGAGCCTCATTTTGTGAATAGCCGAGCGATTTTAGAGCTTCAATAATATCACTTTCATCACGGAGCAATCCCGGGGCTTCATCGTTTTTATAATCTTGTAATTTATCTCGCAATTCAATAATAATTTTTTCAGCTGTTTTTTTGCCAATACCAGAAACTTTATTTAAATAGCCGGTGTCACCAGTGGCAATGGCCCGTTTTAGGGTATCGATTGGAGCAATTGATAAAATTGATAAAGCTGAGCGAGGACCAATACCCGAGACGTCGAGCAAAAGTTCAAAGAAGGACATTTCGTTTGTGTTTTTGAAACCATAAAGATCAATAGAATTTTCCCGAACTGCTGTATGGACCCAAAAAGTGGTATGCTCGCCTAAAATTAAAGAAGCTAAGGATTCGGTGGTAATAGACAGCTTATAGCCAACACCCGAGACATCAACAATGATGAATTTTTCGTCGATATGTACTATTATTCCTTCGATTCTAGCAATCATCCTTCTAGTATACTAAATATCTATATTTTTGTAATGTGGGGTGTACAATTAGAGTTTTTTCTGTTAATATCACTATATTCAGTTTTGCTGGTGTCTCGGCAGGATTTGAATTTAAATTCGTAATTATTAATTATTAATTCCTAATTATATTGCCATGCCTATCACAAAATCAGCCAAAAAAGCTTTGAAAGGATCGCTTGTAAAAAAAGCGATGAACGATCGTAATAAAAAGAATATTAAAGAAACAGTTAAGAAAATCGAGAAGCTTGTTAAAGAAAAGAATAAGCCTGAGGCCAAAAAATTACTTCCAATTGCATACAGTGTTATTGATAAGGCCGCTAAAAGAGGAGTTATCAAAAAAAATACTGCTTCACGAAAAAAAGCTCGACTTTCAAAAATCACAAAATAATAAAATTCCCACACTGTGTGGGAATTTTATTTTACATGGTATAATTTATTTATGAATAAAGATTTATTATTTTTTTACGGGCTTGAATGCCCTCATTGTATTACGGTAGAAAAACACGTAGATAAACTTATTATGGAAGGTATAAATATTAAAAAAATTGAAGTTTGGCACAATAAAGAAAACGATGAAATGTTAAATGATTTAGATGTAGGAGATAATAATTGTGGGGGAGTGCCATTTTTCTTGAATCAAAAAACAGGTAAAACTATTTGTGGTGAAGCTGTATATAAGGAAATTAAAAATTGGGCCATAGATAAATAAAACCTTTTAAAATATAAGCCTCCCTGAACCGGGTTCAGGGAAATTAAAAAGTATATCAGACATGGCTGATATAC
>CAYRQO010000041.1:0-7310 GCA_964426515.1 uncultured Candidatus Saccharibacteria bacterium
AATTCATAATTGATTTTCCTTTTGTCGCTCGTTTACCTTCTGGAATATCATACATTTTAATCTGATAAGCCTTCCCGAGGTTTGTAAAGAAAAGTAAATCAGAATGAGTATTGGCCGAGACGAGCATCGTCACAAAGTCTTCTTCTTTTGGTTCAATATCAATAACTCCCACTCCTCCACGTTTCTGAGTATGATATTCACTTGGATCAGTTCTTTTAACATAGCCACCCTTCGTAAAAACCAAAACTGATTCTTTTTCTGGAATCAAATCCTCTTCATTAATGGCCTTCACTCCGCCTTTCACAATTCTTGTTTTTCTAATGTCATTATATTTTTCTTTTATCTCTTTCAGCTCATCGCCAATAATTTTCAACATTTTTTTAGGGCTTGCAAGTAGAGCTTCTAATTCTTTAATTAATTTTTGTTTTTCTTTTAATTCAAGTTCAATATTTTTTCTTTCAAGTCCAGCTAATTTCTGAAGTTTCATTTCTAAAATAGCTGTAGCTTGAATATCAGAAAATTTAAATTCTTTCATCAAATTTATTTTAGCTACCGCTGTATCTTTCGAAGCTCGAATAATAGAAATTACTCGATCAATATGATCAAGCGCTTTCTTTAAACCAAGCAAAATATGCTCTCGGTCTTTAGCTTTTCGCAAATCATATTCTGTCCGACGTCTTACAACAACAACACGATGAGAAATAAATTCAGAAAGTAAACTCTTGAGCGATAATGTTTGAGGAACCCCATCAACTAGCGCTACAATATTAAAATTAAATGATTGCTCGAGTTGGGTGTGTTTATAAATATAATTTAAAACTTTTTGAGGAATAACTCCGCTTTTAAGATCAATAACAACCCGGATATCTTTTGTCGATTCATCTCGAAGACCCTTTATACCTTCTAATTTTTTTTCTTGAATGAGAGAGGCAATGGACTCAATTAAGGTTGATTTATTCACCCGATAAGGAATAGAAGTAATTATAATTTGAAAGGTGTCACTTTTTTGCTCGACAATTTCGGCTTCACCGCGAGTCACAACTCCACCTCTGCCGGTTGAATAGGCATGAAGTAAATCGGCTTGACCATAAACGATTCCTCCAACTGGAAAATCGGGACCTTTAATAAACTGCATCAAATCTTCAGTCGTCGCATCTTTATTATCAATTAAATGAATTGTGGCATCCACGACTTCTGCTAAATTGTGAGGTGGAATATTGGTTGCCATTCCGACAGCAATTCCAAGAGTTCCATTTAAAATTAAACTTGGCACAGCGGTTGGTAAAACAATCGGCTCTTTGCGGGTTTGATCGTAATTGGGACGAAAATCAACTGTCTCTTTTTCAAGATCAAGCAATAACAATGATGAGACTTTTGACATTTTGGCTTCGGTATAACGCATGGCCGCGGCACCATCCCCATCAATCGAACCAAAGTTTCCTTGGCCATGAATTAGTGGATAACGATAAGAAAAATCTTGAGCCATATTTACCATCGAATCATAAACCGCCACGTCACCATGTGGATGATATTTACCCAAGACATCTCCGACTACTGCCGCACTTTTACGAAAACGCCCCTGGTGGGTTAAACCCATTTCGTACATGGCATATAAAATACGACGATGAACTGGCTTCAATCCATCACGAACATCCGGTAATGCTCGATCGGTAATAACCGACATCGCATAATCGATGAACGATTCTTTCATTTCTAATCCAATATCGACAGAAACAACGTTAATATGATTACTCTTTATCTCACCTGCATCTGCAGGTATTTCTTCTTTTTCTTTAGCCATAATTATTGATAATCAACAGGAATAAGATCTATAACTTTTTCATTTTTCTTTTCTTCTATCTTTTGAGTTGAAATATTTCCAACACTAGCAGTCACATTGTCATATGTCTCAGAAATTGTCTGCCCAAACAATGCAAATGGTTTCATATCATCTTCGACCTTGGCGGTCTTTTCATTATTAAATTTATAACCTAAACTGCTGATCCAAATAACCCCAACCAACGTCATACAAACGACCAATGAACCGACTAAAATTTGTTTTCTAGCAACTTCTGATTTCGATTGTAATTTTTTTATATATGTTCGCATAAAATAAATTAAAAATTATGATGATAATACGACAATTTCCCCTTCGCGACCAATTAATTCTTTAGCTTTGATGGTTAATTTTTCAATTGAGGCTACTTTTTCTTGCCCGCCTTCTTTCAAAAATGCTTTCAGTGTTTTTTCATCGTAATCCATCGGAATAATTATTTTTGGTTCCAAGGTCACAGCCAATTTATATGCTTCAATCGGACTAAGTAAATCATTATTACCAATTGGCACAAATAATATGTCGGGTGATTCAATTTGTTCACGAACGGAAGCATTAAATTTTTCATCAGATACTGCTCCTAAAAAGCAAAGGGAAATATTTTCAATCGAAAGTGAATAAATTGTATTAATATATTTCTTACCAGCGATTTCAGTGTTTGTCATCACCCCTTTAATAAAAATATCTTTAATTTCATAATCACCTGGGCCTTTTATTTCAAATGGCACAGTCTCACCATGAGTGACCATTTCAAAACCATTATAATCTGGGTGATTAATCGTCGAAAGAGCAATATCGGAACCAAAACGACTTGCCAATCCGGCAAATTTTGAGTCTTTACTGATGGGATTAAAGGCGACGGTCAAACTTCCTTGACCGATTTTAAAGAATTGCTTTCCTAAATATGTGATAATCATAAGTATATTATATCAAATTATTATAAAAAAATACAGTAATTCGTCCAAAATCATCCAAATCCATCAGATAGAGGCTTCGCCACTATCTGGTAAACTCTCTATAACTAAATTCAATGGCTCATCCTCAAATAAAGATTTTTTTCCTCTTTCTTCCCTAATTATTGAAACTATTTCATCACAATGTTTTTTAAATTTTTTAATACCGCCAAAAATATCTAAAATATTCTCACCTTCTTTTTTAGAGATAACATTAAATTTATTATTTTCGTATTCATAATCACCTGCAAAAACTAAACTTGTTTTACTATCTGGGATACTGTGAATTAAATAATTCTTATTAACATAACCTATTAACTTATTATAATAATTTTCATTATTTATTAATTGTGATTTAAATACACCTTGAAATAACGACCCTGATCTAGAATTTTTTACATTAAAATAATAAGTATAACCCCCTTGCAATTTTTTCATAAAATTAGCTATTCCACCATCAGACGCCTGTTTCAAAATTAAATGAAAATGATTTGGATTAAAACAATAAGCTATCACTTCCACTAGTGGCTCTTTCCCAGATAGAGGCTTCGCCTCTATCTGGGAACTTTGTTTAGATTTGCGGAGATTTGCAAGGCTAAGTATTTTGTCCTCTCTATTAAACTCCTTTATACTTTCTACAAAACGATAGACATCATTTTTGTCTATGAAAATATCGCGTTTATCTACCCCACGATTATATATGTGATAAATTTGCCCAGTTATTAGGGGCTGTCTCCTTATACTCATAATATTTATTATACTACAAACATAAAACACCAGATAGTGGCGAAGCCTCTATCTTAGCTTGATTAATTATTGTATATATAGTATATTAGACAAATTATAAGCTCGGTTTGAAGGTTAACCCTTTTTGTTATTTATGTTAGTAAAACAAAAAGATCTTCAACTGCGCCGCAAGATGCGGTTTTTTTAGTGCCAAATTATAAATATGAAAAAAGAAGATAAAGATGTTATAGATAGTATTGCTGAAAATGCAAAAATAGAACTATCAAGTATCGGTAAAATGTTAGACAAAGTCGAATTACCACCTCAAATAGAAGCCCTAGTTGAAGGTCCGGTTATTTCGATTCAAAAATCATCGGTTTATATTGATCTGGCTCCATTTGGAACAGGTATTATTTATGGCCGTGAATTTATTAATGCAAAAGATATCATTAAGAAAGTAAATATTGGTGATGTTGTTAAAGCCAAAGTTGTTTCAATTGATAATGAAGAAGGTTATTTTGAATTATCATTAAAAGAAGCTAAGCAAGCTTTGATTTGGAGTGAAGCCGAGAAAGCCATTAAATCAAAAGTTGCTCTTGAATTAACAATCAAAGAAGCCAATAAGGGTGGTTTGATCTTAGAATGGCAAGGTATTGCAGGTTTCTTGCCTGCTTCTCAACTTAAGAGTGAACACTATCCACGAGTTGAAGATTCCGACAAAGATAAAATTTTGAAAGCTTTGAAATTACTTATCGGCAAGCGTATTAGTGTCGTCATGATCTCGGCTTTACCTAAAGAAGGAAAACTTATATTCTCTGAAAAAGATAACAATCCAGAAGAGCGACAAGAGATCGTCGGCAAATATGCTGTTGGAGATGATTTAGAATGTACTGTAGCTGGAATTGTTGACTTTGGTATTTTCTTGAAAGTTGAAGAAGGACTTGAAGGCTTAGTTCACATTTCCGAAATTGATTGGGGTCTAGTTGAAGATCCACGAACTATGTTTAAAGTTGGTGATAAAGTTAAGGCCAAAATAATTGAAATTAAAGATGGCAAAATATCTCTATCAGTTAAAGCTTTGAAAGAAAATCCATGGAAAGAATTTGAAAACACTCTTAAAAAAGGCGACATCGTCTCAGGGGTTGTTATTAAATTCAACAAACACGGAGCTCTTATCTCTATCAAACAAGGTGTGGCCGGGCTAGCTCACAATTCAGGCTTTGGTTCAGAGGAAAAATTAAAGAAAACGTTGGAACTTGGTAAGACATATAATTTCCAAGTAACTCTTTTTGAACCTAAAGATCAAAGAATGACTTTGGTTTATCTAGAAGATCAAAAGAAGGCTGAATAAAATAAAAAATCCACTCAATTGAGTGGATTTTTTATTTTATTGATTATAAACGCTCATTGCCTTATCTTTCCCTTCACTCGCAATCATTTCAATAATTTCGCCAACTTTTTTGGAAATCTTTTTTAATTCTTTTAATTCATCTTCTTTATATTTCCCTAATAAGAATTTTAATATTGCCTCTTCACCTTTTGGTTTTCGAATTTTTCCTGACGTGTTCTTTGGTGAAATACCAACACGAATACGAATAAATTCTTTGGATTTAATTTTTTTAATTACTGACTCAATTCCATTGTGTCCACCGGAAGATCGATTAAAAGAAATTTTTAAACTCCCAAGTGGTAAATCAATATCATCATAAATGACAATTATATTTTGAGATTTTATTTTATGTTTTGTTTGCGCATAGCAAACTGCCACTCCAGAATTATTCATAAAAGTTGTTGGTTTAAAATATTCAACTTCTTTTTTATTAACTGAATCTTTATAAAAAAGAGCTTTCGTTCCAGCACTTTGTTTCCATTCAACTTTTCCTAAAACATAATCAAGAACAATAAAACCAGTATTATGTCTGGATATTTTATATTCTTCTCCTGGATTACCTAAACCAACAATTAACATCATGTTTCAATATTAACATAAATATCTTCTGTCTGAAATAGTTCGTTCAATTTTATATGAACTCCGAAAATGGGAGGATGTTCGAATAGAAATATTAAAAAACTATCATTAGATATAATGAATATATCGTAAGTATCGTAATGTCGTCAAAAGAAATATTTGTTCCCATCTGAATAACCCTCAACAACCTCAACTTCTTCACCATTGAAATATTCAATACTATTTGAAGTTATAGCTTTTTCGAATAGAATTTTTGAATAAAGTTGAGGTGCTCCTTCCCCACGAGACAATGTTATATGAGGATATCTGTTCTTTGATTTCGGGTTTTCAACAAGAAGGTCATCCCCAAATTCATCCCAAGCTCGTCCGATAATTTTTACTTTATATTCTTTTCTAATTTCAATTCCATCCAAATTTTCAGGTTTATATTCAATCGTTGAATGATTCCCAAAAACCTTCTTATGTTTAGGCGGAAATCTTTTTAATAAACCGTCTACATCTTTAACAAATAAAGCTGTATATAAAATATCTTTTTTCATATTTATTCTCTTTCCCACTTCTTAATCTCAGGATGAAAATCTACTTGGTATTCTGGAATACCAAGTGAAAGACCATATTCTTTAGCTTGATTATATTGTTCTACATTGTTTCGTTCTATATAGAAAATCTTATTAGGGAAAATAATATAATGGTGAGTTTTGTTTCTGTAGTCAGCATACCAGCTGGTATGTTCTTTATCAAAAGATTTACTTATTTCTATTGCAATATTTTCCGCCTCACTTTCTGGAACCAATGCAAAATGTAAGGTCCATTGTTTAAGCCATGGGGTTTTGTGCCTGTCAGTAATACCTTCAACTTTTGTACTTAAAATTTGTACCTTCTTTAATACATCATTATTATCTAAACTTTCTTCAATTATAGTTCCTCGATAATTATCCATTTTTTTCTTTTCTTTGATCAACTAAGCCACCGACATATTTGGCTTCGTAAATTTTCTTCTTTTCGAAATAAATTTTCTCTATACCAGAAAAATTATCTACTTTTCCGTTAAACCAATTCCTATATGCATAATCTCCATTTTGATAAAACTTGGGACCACGGAAGGGTTTATCTTTAGATATGAGAGTAAGAGCTTCTTGTAGGCATTTATATACTTCTTTGAAATCTTTAACTGATTTATCAACAGAACCATAGTAAACCATCATATAAACTGGCTGATTTTTGAAGAAAACAACTTCTGCTCCTCCATATGGTTCACCACCAAAATAGTTATCATAATATTGCCAATCACCACTACTAAAAGTTATCGTTTTAGATTTATTCTTTTCCTTGATTTTATTAGCATTATTACCACTAGCATATCCTGCCTTTTTGGCTTTTACTAAAAATTCACAAAGTTGTTTAGAGTTGATCATAAAATTATTTCTTAATAATTGCTGTTGCTTCAACTTCAATCCTTGCTCCATCACGTGTCATTCTGTTTACTTCTACTAGTGTACTTACTGGCATAGAGCCCTTGAAATATCCACGTCTAACTTTTGAAATTTTATCAAATTCATTCATGTCTGTAATATAAGTAACTGTTTTCACAACATCCTCTAATGTAGCATTTGCTTTTGCAAGAATCTTGGCAATATCTTCATATACTAATTTTGTTTGCTCTTCGATATCATCAGTAATTACTCTATGATTTTCATCTTTTGGGGCTTGTACGCCAGATACAAAAATCATATAAAAATCACCCATATCAATCTTTTTAGCTAAAGAATAGCTGTTTCTTGTTTTATAATCTTCAAGGACTATATTTGTAATTAAATTTTTTTCCATA
>CAYRQO010000042.1:0-7143 GCA_964426515.1 uncultured Candidatus Saccharibacteria bacterium
TATACGCATAAACAAACCTTTTTGTCGCACAAAAAAAATAAGCTGAATTTATCAGCTCATTTTTTCATCTATTTAGATTTATTGAGGATTTTCAATTGGAGTGGCCATTGTTTCCTCTTTGACAACTTGAGCAGGCGAAGGAGTACTTTCTAAAACTGGCGTAGAAATATTCTGTGATTTGAATTTTATAAATTCACGATACATCATGATCATGACCATAAAGCCCATTGGGTAAGTAATAAATGATCCAATAAGTAAAGCAAAAAATCCTACCACCATAAACAAACCGATTACAAAACTCTTCCAAAACAACAGCCAAGCATGACCCTTGGTCATGTCCCAAGATTCTTTAATACTAGCTCGAGCTCCCTGATTCTTCTCAACAGAAAGATAAACTGCAAATGTTAAACGTCCTGCGACATAAAATGCTGGAATAATTAACAAAATAAATCCAACAATAACACAAAGTGTATATAAAATACTTGTTTTTACAAAATTCCAAAGCTTGCCTAAGGTTGGAATAGCTTGTTCTGAAAATAGATTAAATTCTTTTTTGTCGACTATATTTAAAATCAAACGTATCCACATATATGAAAGAAATAAACCTACAATCGCAAGAACTAAAGTTAATATGGCAAATGCTAATGTTAGGGTAGTATCTTCTTTCTTCCCTTGACCAGCAAATTGAACAGCAAAAGTCGCTATTGTCATTATTAAAAGTGTCCAAAAATTTGCTTTATATAATGGCCAAGCTTCTTTTATCTTCGCCCCAATTTTAAATGTAAATTGCATAAAAATTATGATTATTAATAAGTCATTATATTATATCAAATTATGAAAAAATAATACAACAATTAGTTGCAAATTTTACAACCAAGTGGCATAATTAAGTAAAATCTGCATGAGCCATGAAAAGAATTATCTCTTTCATTTTAATGGTATTATCAGCTTTAGCTTATACTATCGTTATCAATTTTTTAATTGATGTCATCGTGGAATGGTTCAATCTTCCCAAACTCTCGTGGTTTGAAAATTTTTTAAGCTTTGTATCTTTCGTTATTTCTCTATTCCTTTTATCTTTCATGAATAGAGATCATGGATATGAGAGAACAATCGCCGGTGCGTAATATAATCGTTCAAAATAAAAAAGACCTCCACATTGAGAGGCCTTTTCTTTTTACTTCGTATCGTAGTAAAACTTTTCACTGACAATCTGACCATTTTCCCATCTTTGGACGGCAACTTGGGTATGAGTCATTCGGCCCCAATCTTTATGAGTTACATCCATGAAAGATTCGACAGTTGAATAATTATCTCCGGTGGCAATCCCTAAAGTTTTAGCCCCATGAAATTCGACAATTCCTTCAACAAACTTTTTTTCATATTCACGATTAGCGTCTTTACCAACACGTATCTCCCCTTCATTTTCTTGCATGGTGACATTCTCGTCATAATATTTTTCAAAAGCTTCCATTATTTTACCTTCACCAACCATTTTAACTAAATCTTCAATTTTTTCTTTTATATCATTCATATTATTTTTCTTTTAATTTAATAATTTTTCCTTCAATTAAAGCCCTTGATACTTTTTTATAGGCCGACGACAAAATTCTTTGAAAAGTACTCTGAGAAATTCCCATCTTCTTAGCTCCACCTCTCTGACATAAATTCTCAATATTTTTTAACCGCAAAGCTTCCGCTTCTTCGGCTTCAATATAAATAATTTTCTCTGAAGTACAACAACCTTCTGGTTTAAACTCACTATACTTCAGGTGGAAGCCAACTTTTTTATCACATTTTGGTCTGACCATATATTTTTTTTACTACTTGCTACTTGCTTTTAAACTCGACCTAGTATATTATGAATATATACCCATAACTAATAAAAGTCAAATCTTATTAAGATATATGAATGAAAAAATAATAAAAGCCTTAAATTGGCGCTATGCGGTCAAAATTTTTGATCCAAATAAAATAGTTTCAGATGATGATTTGCAGACTATCCTTGAATCGGCCCGTTTATCCCCTTCAGCAAATGGAGGTGAAATGTGGAAATTCATTGTCGTCAAAAATAAAGAAATTCGTCAGAAATTACGCGCAGTCAGCTTCGATCAACCAAAAGTAACAGACGCTTCACATTTAATTATAATTACTTACAGAACTGATTCGGCTGAAAATTTAAAAAAAGAAAGAATAGAGCGTACTGCTAAGATTCAAAATGATGACCCAAGTAAATTGACCAGCTTAAAAACGATGCTTGAAAATACTGTCGCTCAAAAAATAAAAAATGGAACACTTGAGACTTGGATTCAAGCCCAGTCATACATTCCGCTTGGAATCATGATTGAAACCGCAGCCCTACTAGGGATAGACGGTGGACCAATGGAAGGATTCGAACCAAACAAAGTAGATGAGATTCTCGGACTAAAAGAAAAGAATCTAAAATCAATCACCATGTTAGCCCTCGGCTATCGTGGCAACGATCCCGCCAGCCTTCGCCCCAAAATCCGCCGAGATTTTGATGACGTTGTAGAAGAAATAATTTAATAACATTAAAAATACTTAAAATCTATTTATTTTTTAAAAGTATTATCATTTTTCACACCTGTGAGAATTGATAATACTTTTTATTTATCTAAATCAAGGATTTCATCGATGCGGATTTGTTCGACAAATTCGGGAGTGTGGGAAACGAGGATCATTGCTCCTTGGTATTCAGAGAGAGCTTTGGCGATTATAGGCAAATGACGAAAGTTTATGTGGTTTGTCGGCTCATCGAGTATAAGAAGGCCTGGACGAGTCAGGACGAGCTGAGCAAAGGCTACAAGCCCCTTCTGTCCTTCAGATAAGCTTCCGATCTTGGTATGAACCATATCACCAGTTATCAAAAATCCAGACACCGTTGAGCGTATAGCCTCCTCATTGACCTTACCGCTAACCTTACGGCTTGTATCGGCTAACGATTCATAAACTGTGTCATTAAAGTCCAAGGTTGAAAAATCTTGTCGATAATATCCAATCCGAACATCGGGTGAAATAATTATTCCTTCAGCATCACGTTTGGCAATGAGTTCAAGCAAAGTACTCTTGCCTATTCCATTTGGCCCCGACAGTAGTAAATGTTTATTTTTACGAAGTTTAACACTCGCTTTAATTTTTTTAATTTTTTGATTTTTAAATATTGAAACACTAGTAAAATTTACAAGGTCTCCGATAATATTTTCTTGAACAGGGATTATGAAAGGTCTGATAGTTTTATCTTCTTTACGAACATCAACTTTTTCATCTTCTAAATCTTCTGCTAAGTCGCGCATCCGTTTAGCCACAGCTCGCAAATTTCCACCTTTCATAGCAAAAGCATTGGCTTGTTCTTTCTTGGCTAATATTTCTTTCGAAAGTAATGCATTTTTGCGATTCTCTCTTTCCATTCGAGCCGCAATTTGATCGGCCACATCGGTGTAGTTGCCGACGTATTGTTCAATCTTCTTAGTATAAACATCCAAATACAAAACAGCATCGGTAAATTTATTTAAAAATTCGGCATCGTGAGAAATAACAATAACTGTCTTTTTGTATTTAACTAGAAAATCGGTTAAGTGGGCAATGCCAGCTTTGTCTAAATTATTCGTCGGCTCATCAAGTAATAATATATCGGGCGCTTGGATGAGAGCCGAAGCAAGTAATAAACGCGCTTGTTGACCGCCAGAAAAAGACGAAACAATTCTTTCGTGCACTTTCTCATGACCCTTTAAATTAACAACCTCCAAGACATCATCAATCCGCGGATCAATGTCGTATATTTTTTTCTGAAAACATTTTTCAAAAAATTCTCGAACGGTTAGTGAAAGTTCCTCACGAGGAATAACTTGGCGGGAATGAGCAATAGTTGTTTTTTGAGCCAGATTGATTATTCCATCTTCCGGAACCTGCTCGCCAGTAATTAAAGAAAAGATAGTACTTTTCCCTGCCCCATTTTGTCCCATGATTGTGACTTTCATTCCTCGACGAATAGAAAAATCCACCGCCTCAAGTATCGATTTATTATGCCCATATTCAAATGAAACTTTTTCAAAACGTATTACTACTTCGCCGTGAGCCATATAGGTTCTTACTTTACATCATTTTCATCTAAATTGAAAGGATTTTATTGTGGAGTAAAACTCGTATATGGATCTCCATAAACAAGAGCTGTGAAATCCTGAACAATATTTGTATCTCCAACCGTTATGGTCATATTAGAAAAACCTGGAGTCTCACTTGCCGCAGCATATGGAATCGGAAAATTATTGTAACTTGTTGTTTTATTTTCACTTTTAGCAAAAACCCATTTACCTGGTGAAAAAGGAGTCCCATAAACATAATATAGTTGAATGGCCTGCGCATCTTCACTTGTTATGATTGTACTTGGTGAATTATCGTATACATCTCCTGATAAAATTTTAATTCCTGAAAGAACAGTAGGATTACTTAAAAAGTATGAAAGTCTTCCGGCGTCTGTTGAACTTATACCTCCAACTGGACTAAACGTAGAAAAATATATTTCATATGTCCCTGCTAAAACATTTGAAAAATTATAAGTTGCTGGACCGGTCTCAGTTGTTGTGGTTGTATATATTGTATTTCCATTTTGTTTTAGATAGATCGTAACATTATGAACAGGACTGTTAGATAAATTATCGTAATTAATAAGACCAGATATTGTAAATGTTGGTGGATCATTTGTGGTGATTCCAAGAGAATCACTTACTAAAGAGGCATAGGTCGTTGATGTCTCCTTTATCCGGCAAACAAATGTATATAAAGTCGAAGGAGTTAAACCAGTAAAAACTTCACTGTCCTGCCAATTTATTCCATCCTGGCTAAATTCATATGTAGTATTTGGACTAAGACTAATACTTGTTGAAGTTTTACTAGCTTCGGTCGGAGCGCTAGGAGTTGTGGGACCATCAGCTTTATTGATAATACCAGTGGCCAAGCTTGTTTTACTGCCAGTAGCATTTATTCCATCAGAATTTATCACAACGGTCATATTGTGACCAATATCTTCTTCTCTTAAAGTATAACTTGCAGACGTTGCTCCATTAATTATTACTCCATCACGATTCCATTCATAAGTGATAATATCAGGCGAAATAAGAGTTGGAATATAATTTATATTTGAAACATCAACAACTAATTCCTGACCAAATTTTTCACTTCCAGTAATTGAAATTTCTCCATTCATTATTGGCATTTCTGTAGCGGGGAAAGAAGCAGTTATTATTCCTTGATTAGCAAAATTATTTGTAATTGCTCCATTGACACTAAAAAAATTCTCATTTATTCCTTTTAGTGTAAAACCATTCTTGGGTGTAAATGTAATTGTTGCCACATAAGAAATACCCGGATTAAAAACATTTGGGTTTCCACTCCAAGAAATCGTCGCCGTATATTCTTCGGTCTCAGCAATATTCGAAGTTGGAATTTCCCCCAAAACTGGAATTCCAACTCCCGCGATAACTGAATTTGTAATGATTGTGTTTTTACGCCTAATTACTCCACTTAATAAAACTATCGGTTTATTAAGAATTTCATTTTTCTTTTTATTTATTATATCTATAGTTAATGGCCCAACTGCCCCGTCGGGAAATAATTCATTAATTTCCTGGAAAGCTACAACTGCCAATTTGGTCTTCGTGCCAAAAACACCATCAACAACTAAGGGAGATTCTGAATAACCATACATATTTAAATAGGCCTGCAAATTACTTACATCCAGACCTTCCATTCTTGGACTAATTATTTTCAGAGTTCTATTTATAATTGGTGTAATAATTGGACAAGGTACGCCAGTATTCTTATTATATAAATCACCTGGCAAACAAACCAAAGCCGAGCCCTCATCAATAGAGGCTAAGGCTGAATAAGAGGTTATAGAAAAAAATATAAATATGATAGAAATAATAAATTTATTCATCATAATAATTATATCACGAAAATTATTTTTTAGATTTTATAAATACCTATCTGACTGATACATGATTTTAGTTTTATTTTTTAAGGCTTTTCTAATGATCTTGTAATTAGGAACTGTTTTGGTGACTAAATTCCAAAAATTCGCAGAATGATTAAACTCTCCCAAATGACAAAGTTCATGGACAATAATATAGTCGGCCATTTGGGGAGGTAGTAAGGCAATTTTGTAATTGAAATTTAAATTGCCTTTTTTCGAACAAGATCCCCAACGAGTCTTTTGGTTTCGGATGGTAATCCGATTCCATTTATATCCATAAAATTGATTAAAATATGAAAGTCTATCCTCTACAATAATTCTGGCTTGTTGTTTATGTTTTAAATACTGCCCCTGACCCCTTTTAATTCTTTTCTTTTTAACTTTTTTCAGTTTAAAAAATATTTTGAATATTTGATTCATATTTTTATCCTAACATAAAATAAAAAACTCTCCGACCTAAATCGGGAGTTTTTTATTTTAATTATTTCTTTATTTAGTCTTTTTCTTAGCAACAACTTTTTTAACTGGAGCTTTAGTCACAACCTTTTTGGCGACAACTTTCGCCACTGGAGCTTTTTTGACTTCAACTTTTTTAATAGCAACAACTGGATTAGTTTTTACTTCAACTTTTGTAGTCATTTTTTCAATAGCGCTGACTAAACGATCAAGTTTCGAGTTTATATCACTTAATTGTTTTGCTACGCCGTCATTAGTTTGAACTTGCATTGGCTTAGCAAATGAGTTTGGTTTATTACCAAAATCTCTTTTTGGTCCTCTGTCACCAAAATCTCGACGTGGACCACGATCGTTTCCACGATCAGTGTCATCACGCTTAGAACTAAAACAATCTGAGCAATAAACTGGCTTATCGCCTGATGGACGGAAAGGGACTTCACAGCTCTTGTGACATTCATCACAAGTTGCTTTATGCATTGTCACATCTCCTCGACCACCACTATTACCTCCACGAAAACCTCCGCCACCATTTCCTCCTCTAAAACCTCCACCTCTATTTCCTCCACCACCTCCTTGAAAATTTCCCATAAAATTATTTTTGTTACCTGTTTTGAATACAAGTTATTATGATTATATTGCCAATACTACCCTTTTTACCCCTTAAATGCAATAAAAATCCCTCTGACCGAAATCAA
>CAYRQO010000043.1:0-558 GCA_964426515.1 uncultured Candidatus Saccharibacteria bacterium
TCACAATTTAATTTATTCATCTAATATACTTTTTGATTTTTCGACCCGGACTATATTCTTCGAATTTATTTCGTTTGTATAATCTTTTTTGATTTTCGACCCTGACTATATTCTGGGAACTTAGTACAGGCTCATACTTTTTTTATTTTTCGACCCAGACTATATTCTTCGAATTTATTTTATTCGAATTTAGTCCAGGCTCATGCTTCGCCTGATATACTTTTTGATTTTTCGACCCAGACTATATTCTTCGAATTTATTTTATTCGAATTTAGTCCAGGCTCATGCTTCGCCTGATATACTTTTTGATTTTTCGACCCTGACTATATTCTTCGAATTTATTCATCTAATATACTTTTTTGTAGTTTTCTCGGAATTTATACTTGAATTTATATTTTTTAGTATATTGTCACTTGATATACTTTTTGGATATTGGGGCCCCCTGAATATTCACTTACTATTTATTCCAAGATATTAATGCAGCTCACATCTGTTCGCTGATATACTTTTCGCAGTATTTTTCCCAGGAATTTATACTTTGAATTTTTGTAAACCCTT
>CAYRQO010000043.1:658-6604 GCA_964426515.1 uncultured Candidatus Saccharibacteria bacterium
TTTGTCAATATATATAGGAACTAATATTTTCTTATTGCAAAAAGGATATATTTTTCTTATATTCTAAAATATATCCTTTTTGTCAATATATATAGGAACTAATATTTTCTTATTGCAAAAAGGATATATTTTTTTATTCAATTAATTCTATTCTTCTATTTCTGATTATATTTAATTCTTTTTCAATTAGTTCATGTATTGATTCTTTACTAATTTTTAAAGATTTACACAATTCATCATTAATTCTTAATATTTTATTATTTGGGAGTAAATTTATGTTTGATTTTAAAAATTTAAGATTTAAATTTTGCTTTGATATTAATTTTACAGTATCGTCTATTTTTTTTGTTGTTTTTTTGATTTTTATTATTTCATGACCAAATAAATGTCTACACATATTCAATGCTAATTTATACAATATTAAATATCCTCCAGGTTTTTTTAATTCTTTTATATTTTTCTTTCCAAACCTAAAAGTTTTAACTATAATTTCAAAATGTTTAATTATTTTCTCATTCGTTATTGGTTTTTTGAAATTCTCAATATCTTTTTCAGAATTAAAAATTAAACCATGTTTTATATTTAATTCTTTCATTACTAATGCAAAATATCCTAATTTACAATGTATATTATTTACTATATTTTCATCAAAATCATTCAACATTATTTCTTTTAATTTATCATTTATATCGCTACACAAATAATATCTTAAATTTATGTGATTCATAAATTTGGAACTGTCCACTATTAATTCTTTACTAAAATCATTCATATTTTTTGGTTCCAATCTCAAAATTTCTAATCTTTTTATAAATGATTCACTTAACTGTTTATTTATAACTTCTTTATTCTTCACTATATTATCCAAAATACTCATTTTTTCTTGTTTATATAATTCTTTATTATTCTCTAACACAAAGCCTGTGTCATCTTCATTGTCTTCCAATATTTCGTAACCCATTTCATTAAGAATATATTTCAAATAATAAGGATAATAAGATTTACTTGTTTCTTCCTTGAAAGTTGTATTCAAAAATAAATTCTTATACAATCTATTTTGTTCTATTAATTTATTCTTTTTCTTTTCTGAATCCGCATTTTCTGGAATTGGCTTTATTTCTGCTATATTTTCATAAAAATTATTCACTCTATTTGCTATATCTTTATCCAATTCTTCCACTGAATTATGTATTATTTGACTACAACTATTAGTCACGTAAATATTCACATCCAATTGATTCCTTGTTCTTTGAATCTGTTGATTTATTTCAAATGGTGTTAGTATTTTATTAAATCCAAAAGCATATACTCGGGTCTTTGTATCGCTAACGTATGATATCGAAAAAGTTACTATGGATGTATACATCGCATAATTATTTTCCCAATCTTCCGTATTTATTTCTTTCTCTTTGTCCGTGTGTTCTGAACTATACAAAATTAATTGTTTTTTTGATTCTTCTAATGCTGGATTCGTTTTCTTTAATTCTTCATAATGAGCTTTCTTTCTTTTTTCCATTTCTATCGTTACATCTTTCATTTTAGTTAATGAATCAAAACAAGCTACAAATGAAATGTCATTAACATAATCTTTTATCAAGTTTTCTATTAAAAAATCGGAACTTTTATAAAATGTCGCCTTTACTCCTTCTCTATTTTTGTGTACGTTCTTATAAAATTTATATCTTCTCGGTTTTCTTATTTCCATTATCGTTTTAACATCTATTTCCGTTAAATCCGCATCTAACATTATTACTTTACTCGCATTTTTTATTAATTTATAATATATTGAAAATATCTTACCTCTATTCTTATTCAACAAACAACTCCTGAAATATTCATGTAGTTTACTTATCTCATCTAATAATACCACGCCTCCTTCATAATTATCCTCACTTATTTTTAATAAACTATTTAGCACTATACTCAACCGTTTACAATCATCATATCTTAATCGACATCCACTCTTTTCACAATCTTTGTAAAGTGTTAAACAAAAATCATCCGCATGTTTCTTGCTCATTGTACAGCGACTCGATATACTTATTATACCCTTGTTCCAGTCTGATAACATTGTGCGACCCAATGTCGTTTTACCTGTTCCTGTACCTGCTTTGAATATTATTACGTCATTGTTCATGAATGTCTCTTTTATTGAATCTTTTAATAAATCACTCAGATCTTTTGTATTTATTGTTTCTACATTATATGAACTAAACTTATTGTCCAATATCTCTGATCTCAATACTTTCCTAAATCTATGTTTGTTATTTGTTATTATGGGTAAATAATTTCCATCTATAAAATCTAAAGATATTTTCTCAAATATATCATCGTTTGACACTTTATTATATCTTTTACTCTTCTTGCACCATTTCTCCCATAAATCATATATTATTTCACCATTGTCCTCGTTCTCGCTATTTCTTGATAAATCCGCTAAACAATATGTCATTGATATCCATTGGCAATAATTCTCACAATGATCCTTCGTTAATTTATTTAACATTCTTTTGATTTTTTTTATATCTTTATTTTCTATTATATAAATATAGTTTCTCACTACTTTTCTATTTGTTGTTACTAAATCTTTTATATTCACTTTCACTATATTACCTTGAGATTTTTCTTTCGGAGTTTTATTATAACGTTCCATCTCCACATATTCTAAATTTGATACATTCGTCACTAAAGAATCCATAAATATCTCTTTCGGATCTGTTGCTCTATAATTTATTCCTCCTGAATATATTAAATGATTATTTCTATTATATTTTGAACAACCATATACTCGAAAACATCCTACACGATATATATTCTTGTCTATTATATTCTTATCTATCAAATCTGATTTTACTACACACCATATAAAATATTTCATATGCATTATTGATTCAAATATTACATCCGGATATATTATGTGACCTGATATTTTCTTACTTAAATTCTTACTCCTTAATATTAATGTTTTCGGATTCTCTATTCCATACTCCTTTAAATAACTATTTATCAAATTTATTGATTTCGGTATTAACTTTCTAAATAATCTTAAATTATCCACATCATCTAATTCATTCTTCAAATCTATATCCAAATGCAATTTCACGCGTTGATCCATTTCTATATTCTCATAAATATTATGTAATGTATTGTTATTTATTTGCTCATATATATTCTCATATCTTCCTAATAAAAAACATTTCGCTCCTTCTTCTGATACATCCTGGCTAAATAAATTCTTATTTATCAGATTTTGTTCATTCTTGTACATTAAAGCTTCAATCTTCTTTTTGAAGAATAATATTCCGGGATTTTTTTCTAAAGTTAAAGTAGTCATTGTATATTATATAATTAATATAAGAAAAAAATTTTATATTAATTCATTTATTTATTCTTCTCTTCTATATATTTTTCACAATATACCTTAGCAATATTCACAACCAATTGCATTCTTAATCATTTTAGATGACTGGGATATTTATATATTCCACTAATATACTTTTTTGCCCAGAATTTATACTTTGAATTTATTCCAGCTCACTTTGTTCGCTGATATACTTTCTTGAATTTATTCGCCCACAATATTCACTAAAAAAATATTCATCTAATATACTTTTTTTTATTTTTTCGCCCACAATTTTTACTTTGATATTATTCAAACTCACTTTGTTCGCTGATATACTTTCTTGGATTTTTTCGCCCACAATATTCACTAAAAAAATTATTCATCTAATATACTTTTTTTATTTTTGCCTGGAATTTATACGTTGAATTTATTCCTGAGAATAAAGTGAGCTGATATACTTTCTCGGATTTTTTCGCCCACAATATTCACTAAAACATTTATTCATCTAATATACTTTTTTGATTTTTTCGCCATGAATATTCACAAATTAATTTATTCATCTAATATATTTTTTTTATTTTTTCGCCCACAATATTCACAAATTTATTTATTCATCTAATATACTTTTTTTATTTTTTCCCGGGACTATATTCTTAGAATTTATTTTCGACCCTGACTATATTCTTGGAACTTAGTCCAGGCTCATGCTTCGCCTGATATACTTTTTTTTTTATTTTTCGACCCGGACTATATTCTTGGAACTTAGTGCCGGCTCATGCTTCGCCTGATATACTTTCTTTGAATTTTCGACCCCCAGACTATATTCTTCGAATTTATTCTATTCATATATTCTTTTTTGATTTTTCGCCCACAATATTCACAATTTAATTTATTCATCTAATATACTTTTTTTGTATTTTTGCCTGGAATTTATACTTTGATTTTATTCAAGCTCACTTTGTTCACTGATATACTTTCTTGGATTTTTTCGCCCACAATATTCACTAATTAATTTATTCATCTAATATACTTTTTTTGTATTTTTGCCTGGAATTTATACTTTGATATTATTCCAGCTCACTTTGTTCGCTGATATACTTTCTTGAATTTATTCGCTCACAATATTCACAATTTAATTTATTCATCTAATATACTTTTTTTATTTTCTCGCCCACAATATTCACAATTTAATTTATTCATATAATATACTTTTTTTATTTTTCGACCCTGACTATATTCTTCGAATTTATTTCGTTTGTATAATCTTTTTTGATTTTCGACCCTGACTATATTCTGGGAACTTAGTACAGGCTCATACTTTTTTTTATTTGTTCGCCCGGAATATTCACTAATTAATTTATTCATCTAATATACTTTTTCGTATTTTTTTCCCGAAATTTATACTTTGAATTTATTCCAGCTCACTTTGTTCGCTGATATACTTTCTCTGATTTTTCGCCCCACAATATTCACATACAATTTACTCTGGTGATATACTTTATTTTTTCGCCCCGAATATTCACAAACAATTTATTCTGGTAATATACTTTATTTTGATTTTTCGCCCCGAATATTCACAAACATTTTTTTCCTGGATATTATTCCAGCTCACTTTGTTCGCTGATATACTTTCTCTGATTTTTCGCCCCACAATATTCACTTACTATTTATTCTAAGATATTATTCCAGCTAACAGAGCTGATATACTTTCTGGGATTTTTCGCCCCACAATATTCACAAACATTTTACTCTTCTAATATACTTTATTTTGATATTTCGCCCTGAATATTCACAAACTATTTATTCTTGGATATTATTCCGCATACCTTCGCTGATATACTTTTTCTGATTTGAGGCCCCCCAATATTCACAAACAATTTATTCTTGGATATTATTCCTGCTCACTTTGTTCGCTGATATACTTTCTCTGATTTGGGGCCCCGCAATATACACTAACAATTTATTCTTGGATTTGGGGCCCCGCAATATACACAAACAATTTATTCTTGGATTTCTCGCCCGCTATATTCACAAACATTTTTTTCTTAGATAATTTATATTTATTATTTATTATATTCCTTTTTCAAAAAAAATAAGAAAAATAAGAAAAAAATCTGGTGACAGCGGTGACAGGGGTGACAATCAAAATCATGAAATCCGCCGTAAAAAAAAAAAAAATTTTTCCTAGAGAAATTCATGATTTTGACTGTCACCCCTGTCACCGCTGTCACCAGATTTTTTTCTCTTTGAATTTTATTCATATTAAGTTTTTTAGAATTTGGGCCCCGCTATATTCACAAACTTTTTTTCTTGGATATTATTCCTGCGAGCATACCTTCGCTGATATACTTTTTCTGATTTGGGGCCCCGCAATATTCACAAACAATTTATTCTTGGATTTGGGGCCCCCCAATATACACTAGATTATATTCTTAGTGAATTATCCAGCTCACATACGTTCGCTGATATACTTTCTCGGATTTTTCGCCCCGCAATATTCACATATTTATTTATTCATCTAATATACTTTCTTGGATTTCTCGCCCGCAATATTCACAAACAATTTATTCTACTAATATACTTTATTTTGATATTTCGCCCCG
>CAYRQO010000044.1:0-6571 GCA_964426515.1 uncultured Candidatus Saccharibacteria bacterium
CCCGGGGGTTTGGCAGAAAAATATTGTTTTGATTTGTGGGGGATCAGATAAAAAATTGGATTTAATGGATTTGGTTAAAAATATAAATAAATATTGTAAATTTGTTTCTTTGATTCCAGGGACGGGGACTGATGTTTTAATTACTAATTACAGATTACTAATTAATAATGAGATAGGAAAGGATTTAAAAGATGTCGTTCGAAAAGCAATTAAGCAAGCTAAAAAGGGAGACACAATTCTTTTCTCCCCAGCTTTCGCTTCGTTTGGAATGTTTAATAATGAATATGAAAGAAATGATTTATTCGTAAAGATAATTAAAGGATTGAAATAGCATGGAAGATAAAGTTATAAAAGTTAAATATTACAATACAAATATTTTTGCTGATATTATGGGGGTTAATTTAATTCCTCAAGTTTTTTGTTTGCATGGAGCTGGTGTTTCAAATAGAAAAATATTTGATACTTTAAGAAAATCTTTATTGGAAAATAATATTTCTTCTTGTGCTTTAGATTTTATTGGATATGGAGAAACAAGAGGTAGTGTATTTGAGTCAAGTTTAAAATCAAGGACTGAACAAGCAATTGCCGTGATAGAAGAAACTAAATTTATAAAACCATTAGTCATTATTGCTGGTAGTATGGGGGCATATAATGCTATTAAACTTACTGAATTATACCCAGTTGATTTATTGGTTTTGTCTGGCCCTGCTGTTTACAGAAAAGATGCTTATGAAGTTAATTTTGGAGATAAATTTTCATCTTTAATTAGAGAAACAAAAAGTTGGAAAGACACTGATGCTTGGGAAATATTAAATCGCTTCAAAGGAAAAGTTCTTATTATAGAAGCAGAAAATGACTCAGTTATACCGCCTGAAATCATTCAAAGAATTTATGAGAGTGCTAATAATTCTTCATATAGAGAAATAATTAAAATTCTTAATGCTCCTCATCGGTTAATGAGTTATTTAGCAGACAATAATAAGGATTTAAAAGTAGTTATTGATAAGATAATTGAAAGTTTAAAATAATATGGATAAAAAAATATCGGTAATTATTCCGGCCCATAATGAAGAAAAATATATTGCAAAGACAATTGGGGCACTTAATGAGAATAAAATACCCTTTGAATTAATAGTTGTTTGTGATTCTTGTTTAGATAATACTTATCAAGTTGCAAAAAATTATGGTCAAAATGTTTATAATGTTGATTTTAAAAATGTCTCAAAGACAAGAAACTATGGAGTTGAAAAATCATCGGGTAATATTTTAGTTTTTGTAGATGCCGATACTATTGTTTCAGAAAATTATTTCGAAGAAATATTAAAGACAACTGAGAACTATGATTATGGGTGTGCTAAATGGATTAGTGAATCTAAAACTATTTTGGGTAAATATATTGCTTTGGTAACGAACAATTATAATAAGAAAAATATTGGAGGAAATTTTTTTGTGAAAAAAGATTTATTTCAGAAAGTTGGAGGTTTTAATGAAAATATGAAAATGGGGGAGGACACTGATTTAGGGGATAGATTAAAAAAAATTAAGGCCAGGTATTGTTTTATGAAAAATTGCTATATAATTCCAAGTGAAAGGAAATACCAAGAAAATGGATATTTATTTTTAATAATAAAATCAATAATTAATGGATTGTTATATAAATTTTTTAGAAATTATTATAATATAAAAATAGGAAAATAATATGGAAAAAGTTTTGATGACAATTTGTATAATTCGCAAGGGAGATGACATATTACTTGGTTTAAAAAAAAGAGGATTTGGAGCTGGGCAGTGGAATGGTTTTGGTGGAAAGGTTGATAAAGGGGAAACCATAGAAGAAGGAGCTAGAAGGGAGTTGAAAGAAGAATCGGGTCTGGAAGTGGAAGAATTGTCAAAGAGAGGTATAATTGAATTTAGGTTTCAGAGTGATCCGAAAATTCTTGAGGTTCATATTTTTTTGATCGAAAAATTTAGTGGAATGCCAATTGAGACAGAAGAAATGAAGCCGGAATGGTTTAAGATTAAAGATATACCATATGAAAAAATGTGGACAGATGATAAGTTTTGGTTGCCATTATTTTTAGCTGGTAAAAAATTCAAAGGAACTTTTCTCTTTGATCAACCTTCAACGAAAGAATATTCTGCCAAAATTATCGAACAAGAATTAATAGAAGTAAATAAAATATAATTTATGACAAAAGAAATAGAGAAAAAATATACAAAGAAACAAACAATAAAAATACTAAAAAGATTAATAAATTCTTTAATAAAAGATAAGAATTTTAGAATGCAGATAAAAGGTAAAAAGGTTTATATTCCCAAAGAATCAGAAATTGAGATTGAATATGAGAAAGGTAAAAAAGAAGAGAAGATAGAAATAGAAATTAAATGGTAAGATAATAATATGGAATTAGATTTATCAAAAATTAAACATGTTCATTTTATTGGCATTGGCGGAATCGGTATTTCGGCTGTGGCGCGGATGTTATTTTTGGAAGGGAAAAATATTTCAGCAAATGATTTAGAAGAATTTGAAATGGTTAGTAATTTACGCAAATTAGGTATTAATACAACAATCGGTAAAGATAATTCATGTATTCCTAAAGATGTTGATTTGATTGTTTATAGTACTGCTTGGACAACATTAGGCCCTGAACTTTTAGAATATGCCAAATCGTTAAATACGCCAATGCGTACCTATCCAGAAATGCTTGGTTTAATAAGTAAAGATAAATATACGATTGCTGTTTCAGGCACACATGGCAAAACAACTACAACGGCGATGATTACTCAAATTTTACGTGGAGCAAATTATGATCCAACAGTAATTATCGGTAGTATGCTTGTTGATGAAAAAAGTAATTTTATTGCGGGCCTTAGTAAATATTTTGTCGTTGAAGCTTGTGAGTATCGTCGTTCATTTTTAAATATTAATCCGAAAATTTTAATTATTACAAATATCGATGAAGATCATTTGGATTATTACAAAGATATTGAAGATATTAAAAATGCTTTCCGCGAATTAGCGATGAAAGTGCCTAGTGATGGATATGTTGTTTGTAATCCGGATGATAAAAATATTAAGGATGTCATTGGTGGCATAAAAGCAAAAGTTATAAATTGGCAAGAATATTTTGATGCTGATTTAAAATTAAAAATTCCTGGAATTCACAATAAGAAAGATGCGGCGGGAGCAAAAGCCGTCGCTGATATTCTCAGCATCTCAAAAAATGAGGCCGATAAATATTTAGCAGAATTCCCCGGAACCTGGAAACGTTTTGAGTTTCGAGGCAGATTAAAACAGGGGACGCTTCTTTATGATGATTATGCTCATCACCCGACTGAAATAAAAGCTACGCTTGAAGGGTTTAGAGAATTATATCCTAAGAATGGGGACCTGTCCGCCGACAAGGCGGGGTGGAAGATTACAGTCGTTTTTCAGCCCCATTTATTTAGTCGAACGAAATTACTCTTGAATGATTTTGGTAAGTGTTTCAATGACGCCGATGAAGTTTTTATTTTACCAATTTATTACGCTCGTGACTTTGTTGATGGGAGTATTTCGTCAGAGATTTTGGAGAAAGAAATTAATAAAAATTCACAGAATGCTAAGTCATTTTCAGATTTTCCATCTCTTGAAAAATTTCTGGAAGCCCGCCTTGACCCGCTTCGACACGAGATGAGCTCGGCGAGGCAGGTCCGACTTCTAGAAATGGAAGGGAGAAATGTTATTGTGACTATGGGAGCTGGAGAAGCCTCAAAAATAGGCGACTTTTTATTGAAAAAGTAGTATAATTAAAACACTTGCCTCGTTAGAAATTTGGGGAAATGCATAATAGTAAAAAGATAATTTTAGTCGAATTGTCTTATTGTAAAATATAATTTAAATAAAAATGGAAAATAATAATAAATTTTTAATGTTTCTTAATTCGAGATTTTTAGTTGGTTTAGGTTTAGTTCTGGCGGCATTAATTGGAGCTTTTGTTTTTTATCAAGTTCGTTCATTTGATAATACTTTGACCGTCACTGGTTCAGCTTCGAAACCTGTAACATCTGATCATGTTAAATGGGTAGGAATGATTAGTCGAACTGTTAAAATTAGTACTCTAAAACAGGGCTATACGGAAATAGCGAAAGATTTAACCGATACGCAAGATTTTTTGAAGAGTAAAAATATTTCAGCTGAACAAATCGTTACTTCACCGGTTTTCATGGATCAAAATTATGATCAACCTCAAGGAGCTGAAAAAACATATACTTTAAGACAGACGATTGAGATTGATTCTTCTGATGTTAAAAATATCACAGATGTGGCTAAAAATATTAGTCCTTTGATTGATAAGGGAGTTATTTTTTCTACTTCTTCACTTGAATATACTTATACAAAGCTTCCAGAAGAGAGGGTAGCAATGTTGGCAGACGCGGTAGTTGACGCCAAAGCTCGAGCTTCAAAACTAGCAGAATCTTCCGGTAAAAGAGTTGGTCAATTAAAGAGTGCTTCCTCGGGAGTTGTTCAAGTTATGTCGGCTAATTCACTAGATGTTTCAGATTATGGTTCATATGATACTTCGAAGATTGAAAAAAATATAATGTTAACAGTTAAGGCTTCATTTACTCTAAAATAATGAAAAAAACTTTTGTTATCGTATTTTTATTTTGTTTTTTAACGACGGCTCATTATAGTCAGGCTGTTTCAGACCCTCAGAATACGAATGGGGCAGTTGATAGTGTTTCTTCCGAAAAAGTAAATTCATTTACTTCAAATAATTTAGACAGACTTGAAAAATTTCGAGCGGAAACTACTATAAAATTAGCTGACTTAAAATTAAAAACACAAAAAGATATCGCTTACATGGAGAGCCAAGTTACAACCGTAGAAGAGTCGCTTAATGAAAAAAAGAATTTACAAGATGCGGTCAAAAAGCCAATCGCTCATATTAAACTTATTATTTTATCGATTTTAGTTTTTATTTTTGCGACCAAAATTTTTTTCTATGGCCTTCTAATTTTATTGATTTTATATATTTTACGTTCTATTTATCGTAAAATAAAAAGATAGATAATAAATTTGTCAAATCGGGTCTTAATGAAGTATACTAATCTTGTAATGAAAAGAGTTATTTTTGATATTGGATTATTGATTTCTGTCTTTATTTTTCCGTGGTGGATCAGTTTACCACTTTTATTTATTGGCGTATTTGCTTTCAGTCAATTTTATGAGTTTATTTTGGTGGGGGTAGTTATGTTTGCTATCTATTCACCTATGGATAATAATTTATTTTCTTCCCCAGTATTTTTTTCGGGAATTATTATTGTTTTGTATGTCATTATTCAATTAATTCGTAATAATATTATTTTATATAAAAAATAAATGAGATCACGATTAAAATACAAAAGAATAAATCGAAACATTGATCCAGATGAGATTTTTCTTGATTCAAAAAATTTACCGAACTTCAATACTCAACAATTCGAAGGACGACTTGAAAAAGCCATCCCCAAGCACTCCATTTTTTTATTAGGACTTTTTTTCTTGGGCGTATCTTTAATTTTTACTTATCAGGTTGTTAATCTCCAGATTGTTAAAGGTGAAGCATTTTTTAAAAAAAGTGAAAACAATACACTGACTAAGAGGCCAGTTTTTGCCGAACGTGGTTTGATTTATGATCGAGTTGGAACTTTGCTTTCTTGGAATAGCTGGGATAAAGAAGATATCAATAAATTATCCTCACCCAAGAGGTCATATTATGATGCTCCAGGCTTTGGTTTACTTCTTGGTTATGTTAGCGAACCGGCCAAAGATTCATCGGGTTATTACTGGCAAGATAATTTTATCGGTAAAGATGGAGTTGAAAAATTCTTTAATGAACGATTAACTGGAACAAATGGAGTTCGAATTACAGAAATAAATGTGGCTGGAGAAATTCAATCAGAAAATGTCATTTCGCCACCCGAAGCCGGAGAAAATATTAACCTTTCTATTGATGCTCGAATACAGAAAAAAATGGCTGAATCAATTTCAGCTATGGCTAAGAATTCGAGTTTTCAGGGAGGAGCTGGGGTTTTAATGGATATAAAAACCGGAGAATTGTTGGCCATTACTAGTTTTCCAGAATACAATGGCAATATTTTATCAGACGGAAAAGACAGTAAAACGATTAGTGGATATTTCCAAGATAAAAGAAAAGTTTTTCTCAATCGAGCCGTTTCTGGTTTATATAGTCCGGGTTCGATTGTTAAACCATTTTTGGGTTATGGAGCTTTAGTTGAAGAAGTTATTACACCACTAAAAGTCATTCTCTCAAATGGTTCAATTTCAATTCCGAATCCGTATTTTCCAGAAAAAAAATCTGTTTTTAAAGATCACGGAATTTTTGGTTATGTCGACATGCGAAGAGCTATCGCTATTTCTTCAGACGTTTATTTTTATGAAATTGGCGGGGGATTTGAAAGTCAAAAAGGTTTGGGCATTGCCAATATTGATAAATATGCCAAAATATTTGGCATTGGCGAAAAAACCGGAATAAATTTAAATGGTGAAAAGGAGGGGAATATTCCAACTCCAGATTGGAAA
>CAYRQO010000045.1:0-6506 GCA_964426515.1 uncultured Candidatus Saccharibacteria bacterium
GTTCAATGGATAGAACAGTCCCGTCCTAAGGGATAGATGTCAGTTCGATTCTGGCCGAGGGCACTTTCGTTTTTAGTTTAAATGTGATAATATTTATCGTATGGATCCAGAAGTCAAAAATTTATTAGAAGAGAATTTGAAAATATCTAAAGAGAATAACTTATTGCTTCTGAAAGTTAGAAGTGTTCAACGTTGGGCTCAGATTACTCGTATATTTTATTGGATCGCAATTATTGGAGCTTCGTTTGGAGCTTTATATTATTTGAAACCATATCTTGGTAATTTGATTAATGTTTATACAGGGGGAGTTTCGGGAGTTCAAAATTTTAGTGATATTTCAAATAGCTTGAATGATCAACAACAAATTCAAGATCTATTGAAAGAATTAAATAATTAAAAATAAAAATGCCCGAAGGGCATTTTTTTTGGTGCCTAGACCCAGATTTGCACTGGGGACCCTTCCCTCTTCAGGGGAATGCTCTGCTAGCTGAGCTATCTAGGCAAGATACTATCATATATTACTAAAAATTAGGATTTTTGCAACCTAGGGATTGTTAGGTAGAACATTGAATGTTATACTAAATATATGGAATTTTGTAAATTATGTAATAAAAAATTTAAAGATTATCAAAAGAGAGGTAGAACTAGATGTGGTTCATGTAATACAAAAATACGGCGATTTAGAACAAAAGCTGCCGCTATTGAATTTCTAGGAGGGAAGTGTAAAAAGTGTGGATGGCGAGGGGATCAAGCTGCACTTCAATTTCATCATTTGAAAGGTAAAGATTTTACTATAGGTAATGTTGCAAACAAGAGCTGGGATTCTATTAAAAATGAAATGAAAAAATGTATTTTGCTGTGTGCAAATTGTCATTCAATAGAACATAGCTCTAAGCTAGGTAGTGATTTTATTAAGGAGGCTCTTAATTATAAAGGGAGAACATTAAAATTTTAATAATAAAAACCTTGATTTTAAAATCAAGGTTTTTATTATTTATAGTGATTTAATTTTTAATTTCGTCTCGCGATTTTTATCAAGTTTAGGAAGTTTAATAATTAAAAGTCCATGCCTTTCAACAGCTTCAGCTTCTTCTGGGTCAACTTCTTCTGGTAATGAAATAGTTCTTGAAAATGATCCCCAATAGAGTTCTTGAACAAAATAATTTTCTTTATCAATCGATTGATTTTCCTCACGTTTTCCTTTGATTGTAATCATATCTCGAGTGATGGTGATAGAGAGATTGTCTGGAGAAACTCCAGCTACCATTGTTTGAACAATAATATCAGAAGGAGTTTGGTATAGATCAACTGTTAATTCAGCGTCGACATCTTCTTCCCATTTTTTTTCAGCTTGTACTTCACCTCCCTCGGGACCTTTAGTTGATCTTGGGTCTACTTTATTATTGTTTGATTCCTCTCCGTTTTCTTCGAATCGAATACTTCCGGTAAGACGTTCTAAAAATGATCGTTTTTTTGGCATATAATTTATTTATGTACAGGTATATATTTGCCCATACGTTTTAATTTCTCAAATATAAGAATGTTAATAATGGTGACGACCCACAAGAATCCAAAAACTGAAAGGAAGTTTTCGCCACTTCCTTTCATTATAAAAAAATTAAAGACACTATGCAACACGATAGCACATATAATTCCAATAAAAAGATAAAATATTCGATATTGTTTTAAATAAAATGATAGTCCAATAGCACTACCAATCATGGCACTAGACATGGCATGCAGTAGTGTTGAGCCTAAAAATCTTAAATTACCAGTCAACATTCCGACAATAGCTCCGCTCACACTAAAAGGATTTAGTAAATAAAGGACATTTTCCAGAGCAGCAAAACCAAGGGCAGTAGCAATAAAATACATTGGGTAGTCAATTGGTTCATTAACATTTCTATTCCCAAATATTATGATGGCGACACCAGTGAATTTAAGCAATTCTTCAATAGTTGCCCAAATTATTATCTGCCATGTCTTATCATCAATAAAAGCAAGTGAATATTTTTCTAGCCAAATAGCAATGAAAACAATTAATGATCCGAGGAAAAAAGATATTATTATTAATCCAATTGGTTCGTGTTCATCGTGATCTTCTTGGCGCAACCAAAACCAAAGCCAAAAAATTGCTGGAATAGCACCACTTAAAATGGCTAGAAGTAATGTTTTAGGATCTTGTAATAAATTAATCATTTATATATTATATGGGCCCGCCTTGACTTGCCTTTGGCGAGGCAGGCCATTTTTCTACCATTAATAATTTTTTATTATTAACAGGCGTCATACTCCAAATTTCTTCAGTCACGAATGGCATAAATGGATGAAGAATTTTTAAAATGATTGTTAAAGTTTCAATTAAAAATTGTTTTCTAGATAATTTTTCTTCATCTGTACCACTCTCAAATATTTTTTTACTTTCTTCTAATATAATATCAGCAAAACGAGTCCAAGTATACTGGTATATTTTTTCACCAACAAGATAAAATTTATATTCATTCATTTCTTTCGTGATTTCTTTAATAAAATCGTCTCGTTCTTGAATTAAAATTTTATCTGCCTCTGTATAATCATTAAAATTTAGATCATAAACAAAATTATCGGTACTACTAAGAACAAAGCGAGTAATATTCCAAAGTTTATTGGCATAATTTTTATAAGCTCGAATTTTATCTTCGGACATTCGACTATCATTTCCAGGTCCAGTTCCGATAATGAGTGACATCCGAACAGCATCTGCGCCGTATTTTTCGCTGACAACAAGAGGGTCAAGAGCATTACCAAGTGACTTACTCATTTTTTTACCCGAAGCATCACGAACTATTCCATGGAAGTACACGGTTTTAAATGGTATTTCGTCAAGTAAGTAAGTACTCATTAAAATCATTCTTGCGACCCAGAAAAAAATTATATCGCTACCAGTTTCAAGAACATCGGTTGGATGATATGTTTTTAAATCTTTTGAATTTATGTCTGGCCAGCCAAGAGTTGAAAATGTCCAAAGGCCGGAAGAAAACCATGTGTCTAATGTGTCAGGATCTTGTTCCCAGTTTTCAATATCATCTGGTGGATTAACCCCACAATAAATTTCTTCACTTTTCGGGCTCGCCCCGTGATCGCTTTGCGATTTTACGTGGTACCAAACTGGAATTCGATGACCATACCAAATCTGACGAGAAATACACCAATCTCGAAGATTTTCAATCCAATTAAAATATACTTTTTCGAAATTATTAGGAATAATTTTAATATCACCATTTCTAACAGGAGCAAGCATCAATTCTTTTAGGGTTTTATTGTCACGTTCTTTAATTTTTTTATTAACATTAATAAACCACTGCTCCATAATCTGAGGTTCGATCATGCCACCAGTTCGTTCAGCTGTGGCTACTCGGTTGATATAATTTTCATCGATAGAGATTAGTAATCCTTTTTCTTTTAATTTTTCAACAATTTTTTCCCGAGCCTCATTTATTTTCATACCCCCGAATTCTTGGGCGATAGGAAGTAATTTACCAAATTTATCAATAATTTGTTCTTTGTCTAGTTTATATTTTTCGGCTAGTTGAAAGTCGACATGTGAGTGCCAAGGAGTAATCGTCATAACTCCAGTTCCAAAATCCATATCTACTTCTTTGTCTTTTATAATTGTGGCTTCAATGGGGCCATTTATCCATTCCAGAGTTATTTTCTGACCATGGGTCCAATTAGCATACCTTTTATCATCCGGATGCATGACAACATATTTATCACCAAATTTTGTTTCAGGTCGGGCAGTGCCAATTTCAAATGGGCCGTATTTAAAAGTATAGAATTTACTTTTTCTTTCTTCATAAACAAGTTCATCATCAGAAATGACCGTTTGACCCTTAGTGTCCCAATTAACAATACGATGGCCTCTGTAAATAAGCCCATCGTCATACATTTTTTTAAAAGCTGTCCGAACCGCAAAGTTTCTTTTTTCATCAAGAGTAAAAGCCTCGCGAGACCAATCAACAGAAGTCCCGATTTTTTTCATTTGGCTAATTATTGTGTCATGACTTTCTTTCGCAAATTTATTGACCCGATTTAAAAATTCTTCTCGCCCCAAATCATTTTTTTTCAATCCTTCTTTTTCAAGATTTTTTTCAACTTTTGATTGGGTGGCAATAGCGGCATGATCAGTACCAGGAAGCCAAAGAGTCCGTTTCCCTTGCATTCTGGCATAACGAATCATAATATCTTCAATTGTTAACATCGCGGCATGACCAATATGAAGAATACCGGTGACATTAGGCGGTGGTAAAATAATTGAAAAAGGTTTAGCTTCTTCATTTATTATTCCTTTTTCAATACAAACATCCGGATTAAAAAAACCACTGTCTTCCCAGAGTTTATATATACGATCTTCCGTTTCTTTTGGATTATAGGGTTTCAAAAACTTAGAATCAATATTTGGTTCATCCATATATAAAATATAACATATTTTACTATAAAGATAAATTTCCTTTGGCTTTGATTAAATTTATGTTTTTAGGAGTTTTTTTCTTTTTATATTGGAAATATCCAGCCACGCCAATCATAATAGCATTGTCGCCAGTGAGTCCTTTGCCTGGAAAATGAGTTTTTATTTTTAGTTTATTTTTCTTTAGGTTTTCTTCGATAACTTTTTTTAATTGAGGAGCAGCCGAAACTCCACCGCCAACAATAAGAGTTTTGATTTTATATTGTTTGATAGCTTTTATTGTTTTGTGTGACAGGACTTCAAAACATGCATCTTCGAATTCTTTGGCGATTATTTGTTTTATTTTTATATCTTCTAAAATGTTAGGATCTTTTTCTTTTAAATCACGAATCAAATATAAGACGGCTGTTTTTAGTCCTGAAAAAGAAAAATCATAATCGTTTGAATATATCATCGGACGAGGCAAATGTATTGTTGGCATTTCACTCAATGTATTATTCCCGTCAGCACACATAAAACTCTGCTGAGTTTTTGCTCTGCTCGGCTCGACAGCCTGCGCAAGGCTTCCTGGAACAATACATTTTCGTTTGATGCCAATTAATTCTGAACGTTCTTTCTCTGCTAGTTTTCCAATCTCTGGACCGCCTGGATAAGGAAGCCCCATCATGCGAGCGACTTTATCAAAAGCCTCACCGGCGGCATCATCTCTGGTTTGCCCAATCTTTTTATATTTCAGCCAATCTTTGATTAAAATAAGCTCAGTATGACCACCAGAAACAAGAAGTGAAAGCATGGGGAATATTTTTTTATTTGAATTAATCGTAAAAGTTTTTCCATTTTTAGGGAAGATTGAAAATATATGACCTTCCATATGGTTAACTGGTATAATTGGAATTTTATATTTTTCCGATAATTCTTTGGCAAAAACTATGCCAGTCCAGAGGGCCGGTTCAAGTCCGGGGCCGTAAGTGACAGTTATTAAATCTATTTTTTCAATTGTTATTTTTGCCTCACTAAGAGTTTTTTCAAAAACAATCGGTAAGTTTTTTTGATGTTCTCTTTTGGCTAAAGCTGGAAAAACCCCTCCATATGGAACATGGATATTAATTTGGGAATTTGTTTTGTTGGCCAAAATAGTAAAAATATCTTTTGTTCCGGACCCTCCTTGCTGCGAGGCAGGCTTTTTGATATTTAAAATGCTTATAGCTGTGTCGTCACATGATGTTTCAATGGCTAAAATCTTCATTTCCGTACTATACCATAAGGGTTTTTATTTGACTATTTTTATGATAAACTCAAAGTATGTCTAATAATAAGATAATAATATTCTGTGCTCCGTCTGGATCTGGAAAGACTACTATAGTTAAAAAAATGAAAGAATTATTTCCTATGCTATCAGCTTCAGTAAGTGCAACCAGTCGTTCACGTCGCCCAAATGAAATTGATGGAGTTGACTATTATTTTATATCAAATGAGGAATTTAAAGATAAAATTCAGAAAGAAGAATTTATTGAATGGGAAGAAGTTTACGAAGGACAATTTTCTGGAACCCTTAAGTCTGAAGTATCTAGGATTCAAGAATCGGGGAAAAATCCACTTTTTGAAATAGACGTTAAGGGTGCAATGAATCTTAAAAAGATGTATGGAGACTCTGCTCTTGTTATTTTTATTAAAGTTCCATTTGATCTTTTGAAAGAGAGATTAATTTCCCGAAATACAGAGACCAGTGAGACTCTAAAAAAACGTATCGATCGCGTGAAGGAGGAAATGAAATATGAGCATCTTTCAGATAAAGTAGTTATGAATATAAATTTGCAGGAAGCAATTGAGGAATGTCAAAAGATTATTAACAATTTTATTACAATTTAAATAATCATGAAAATATTAAGCGAAATATTAGAAGACGTGAAAGTAATGGAAAATCGGGGGAATTTGGAAACTCGTGTTTCCTCTATTACTCTTTCTTCTAAAAATATTGAACCTCGGGCTGTATATGTTGCAATAGTTGGAAATGTGGTTGATGGACATGACTATATAGATGAAGCGATTAGCAAAGGAT
>CAYRQO010000046.1:0-6162 GCA_964426515.1 uncultured Candidatus Saccharibacteria bacterium
GGTGGAGGAGGAGGGGGAGGAGGAAGTAGTAGCAATACTGACAGAACTAAACCAATAGTCACCGATTTCACAATTCCAACTACCGCCTCCTCACTCACTGTTTCCATTTCATCTTTCACAGCTTCTGATGTTGTTGGTGTTACCGGATATCTTCTAACTGAAACATCAACTACTCCATCAGCAGGACTTGGAACATGGACAGTATCTGCACCAACTACATATACATTTGCAACATCAGGTTCCAAAACTTTATACGCTTGGGCTAAAGATGCAGCGGGGAATGTTTCAACTTCGGTATCGGCTACGACGACTATCACTATTCCACCAGACGTAACTGCTCCTGGAAGCCCAACTGCAGTCACAGCTGTAGCTTCTGATGTATCTGCTACTATATCCTTCACGGCTCCATCTTCAGACGGAGGGAGTGTCATAACTTCATATACCGTCACATCTTCACCAGGTAATTTAACTGCAACGGGAAGTGCTTCGCCAATTACTATATTTGGTTTAACAAACGATATTTCATATACATTTACTGTTCAAGCGACTAATGCAATTGGAACATCTATTCCATCATCTGCCTCAACTGCGGTTACACCTAGTGCTTCAACTGGAAAGACTTTTTATATTTCATATTCTATTGGTAATGATTCAAATACACTAGAACAGGCACAGAACCAGGCAACTCCTTGGAAGACGATTACAAAAGTAAATGCGGCAAATCTTGTTGCAGGAGATAGTGTTTTGTTTAAGAGAGGGGATATTTGGCTGAATGATGCTACTCTTATTCCTCATTCTGGTAATTCTATAAATCAGATTACATATGGTGCGTATGGAACTGGAGCTAAACCAATTATTGAATTAAAGCCTTCGATATCTGGATGGAATATTTCTGATAATTGGACTCAGTCAGGCAATAATTGGTATATAAATTTTGGAGTCTCTACTGTTAATCGCGTGTGGTTATCTGGAGTTGAAGCTCAACAAAGTGATTCTGCTGCAACAACAAATTCGACGAATAGAGTTTATTTTGATGATAATACTTCCCGTATATATTTGTACTCTATCACTAATCCGGCCACAACTTTTTCCGATATTCAAACTTCTGGTTATCCAAACACTATTAATGCTGTAAATGTCGATTATGTTACTTTAGATAATCTTGATGTTCGTGGTGGGCAGAGGTCTATTAATTTAATAGGATCTGATAACTGGGTGATTGATAATTGTGAAGTTGGTTTAAATGCAGGTGTTTCGGGTTTAACTGCGTATGCTTATGCAGGAGTTGATGAAACATCTAATAATGGGATTATTAGAAATAGTACTTTTGATAGTGGTGATAGGTTTTATGATTCGTTTCAAGCTCTTAATACCATGGATGGTATCTGGCTCTATTATGGAAGTAATAATTGGGAAGTATATAACAACACTGTAAAAGATTGGGGGCACTATGGCATTTCTGTTGAGGGTATTGTTGCAGGCTATACAACATCAAACAATAAAATTTATAATAATAATATTTCAAATGTAACCGATTATGGAACTGGGATAGGGATGCAGGGTATTAGTGGTGCAACTTTTGGGAATGAAGTTTATAATAATATAATACACGATGTTCCTGCTGGAGTTCACCTAATGGATGAAGGGGTTAATTTTCACCATAATTTGATTTATGATGTGAGAGATTGTCCGTGGAGAACTTCAATCGGTACAGGGATAATGATTGATGGGTACAGCTCGCTTGTTCCTGTTGATATGGAAATATATAATAATACCGTTGCAAGTTGTAATGATTATGCAATAAGGTTTGGGGTTGATGGTACACCAAGAACAGGTAATAGAATAATTAATAATATTTTTTACAATTGCGATGTTGTTAATGGCTATCAAATGGTTGTAAGTTCTAACACCTCTAATTTAGATAATACTTGGCAAAACAATCTTTTTTATAAAAGTGGGATATCTAAGCCAATTAATTTTAAGGGAGTATTAAATACGGCAACTGAATTTAATGCTCGCAACGGAACGAATGGAGATGTAATTGAGAATAATATTACCGGCGATCCATTATTCGTTGATGCTTTAAATGGAGATTTTAGATTACAAGCAGGAAGTCCTGCTATTAACGCTGGTATAAATATTCCAGGATTTACATATAATGGATCTTCTCTAGATATAGGAGTATATGAATATGGAGTCCTCGGTGTCTCCAAATATAACTTCACCCAAAATCTAAAACAAGGCTCGACTGGTAATGAAGTGAAAGAACTCCAAAAGATACTAATATCAAATGGATACTTAAAGATCATAATTCCAACCAATACACTCGGTCCGCTAACTATGAAAGCTTTGAAAGAATACCAAAAAGCTAACAATCTAAATCCAGACGGTATCGTTGGACTAAAGACAAGGGAAGTGTTGAATAAATAATAAAAAAAGTGGATAACTCAACATATTTTTTTAAATTATGATATAATATAAATGTATCAGTAATTTTATTTTAAAAATGATTAAAAAATTTTTAAGCCCTCTTTTAATAATCACCCTCATCACAATGACCTCTGGTCTTTTGAATCCATATATCGCGACGGCGGCTTCAATCTCGACAGCTAAAGCAACATTTGGTCGCCTAAAAGAAAGTACGGCTTCAGATTCAGTCATTGTCCAATTTGTCTCACCAACTGGAATTCAGGCTGGCTCGGATACTATCACTCTTACTTTCTCATCAGATTTCGTTTTGGCGGCTGAATCAGTCAATAATTTTGATGTTGGACTAGGAAATAGTGGAACATGTTCAAGCGCTTCTTATACTGATGAAAATATTTCTTTAACAGCTTCGGCTACTGATTGGGGAGTTGATGTCACTGGTCAAGTTATGACATTCAGCCCTGAAACCGATGATACTTTAACAGCTGGATATTGTATTCGGATAGAGATGGGAACAGCGGCGACAACCGGTGCAACGGGAGCCACCAATACCGTTTCAAACGGGCTACTCGATGATGATGATTCAATTAGTATTGCTGGAGGTTTCGGGGATACAGGAACAATCATGATAGATATCATTGATGACGATCAAGTGACAGTTTCTGCAACAGTCAATCAAACCTTAACTTTTGATCTTGATACGGCCGCTACCGATACTGAGTCAGGTGCTCCTTATACAGTTCCGCTTGGAGTTTTATCTGGTGGAAGTGTCACTCGCTCAGGAACAGCCTCGGTTAATATGATTATTGCTGAAGGTTTAACTAATGCTTCAGGTGGTATGAATGTGACTGTTAAGAATGCTAATGGGGTCAATGGACTTGTTTCAACTTCAACTCCAGCCGATAAAATTCCAAGTGCGACTGGAACGATGGTAGCGGGGACTTCAAACTATGGTCTATGTGTTGCAACGGCAAATTTAACTGGCTTTACTCGAGCTACTGGTTATGTTTCTGATACTTGCGCTCTGGCTTCAGGTACAAATGGTGTTCGAGCTCTAGCCACGACAGCCACAGATATTTTAACTTCTACTGCCCCGGTTTCATCGGGTCATGCTGAGATTGTTGTGAACGCAGCTATCTCTGGTTCAACTCCAGCTCATACCGACTACACTGATACTTTGACTTTTGTGGCAACGGCGAGTTTTTAGAATTATTTTATTAGGTTTTGTTAAGTAGATAAATGTGTATTTTTTAAAAAATGGTATAATAGTCGTATAATTGTTTCGTTTTTTTATTAGTAATTTTTATTTTTATATATGATAAAAAAGTTTATAAGTTCGGTCGTAATGATAGCGCTAATTGTAATGACTTCAGGAATTTTAAATCCATACATTGCAACAGCAGCATCTATTTCTTCGGCTAAAGCCACATTTGGTCGTCTAAAAGAAAGTACGGCTTCTGATTCAGTCATTGTTCAATTTGTTAGCCCAACTGGTATCCAAACTGGTGGCGCTGATACTATTACTTTGACTTTTTCTCCTGACTTCACTGTTGCGGCAGCGGCAGCTATCAATTTCGATATTGGGCTAGGAAATAGTGGAACGTGTTCAAGTGCTTCATATACTGATGAGACGGTCGCTTTAACTCCTTCAGGTACACAATGGGGAGTAGGGATAACAGGTAATGTTATTACTTTGAGTCCTGATACAGATGTTACTTTGACTGCCGGGTATTGTATGAGAATTAGAATGGGAACAGCCGCAATAACAGGTGGTACAGGTTCGGCAAGTACGATTACCAATGGACCACTCGACGACGATGATTCGATTAGTATCGCTGGAGCTTTTGGTGATACTGGTACAATCATGGTAGATATAATTGATGATGATCAAGTCACAGTTACTGCTTCGGTCAATCAGACTTTATTTTTTGATTTAGATACGGCTACAGCCAATGGAGAATCTGGGACTCCTTATACAGTTCCACTCGGAACATTATCGGCAGCGAGCGTTGCACACTCCGATGGTTCAACCATTAACATGATTACAGCTGAAGGTGGAACTAATGCTTCCGGTGGTATGAATGTGACAGTTAAGAATGCCAATGGAGCCAATGGACTTGTTTCAACTTCAACTCCAGCCGATAAAATTCCAAGTGCCACAGCGACAATGGCCGCTGGAACTGCCAATTATGGTTTATGTGTGGCCTCAGCAGGACTTGTTGAATTTGCCAGAGCCACAGCTTACAATACAACTTGTGCTCTTGCTTCAGGCACCAATGCCGTTGTTGGATTAACTTCAACAGTGGCTGATATTTTAACTTCTACTGCTCCAGTTTCATCGGGTCACGCTGAGATTGTTGTGAACGCAGCTATTTCTGGTTCGACTCCAGCTCATACAGATTATGTCGATACTTTAACTTTTGTTGCCACGGCCAGTTTTTAAAATTATTTTAAATAAAACTATATGACCATAAAAAAAATATCCTTGTATTTCATATTTAGTTTAATCTTAATAATTTTTGGTCATGTAAATTTAGTTTCGGCCATGACAATTACGCCTGTTCGCTATGAAGTTCAAGGTGATCCGGGACAGAATTTATCTAAAGATATTATTATCATAAATGAAGAAGATGTCAGTGTGACATATTATTCTTCGTTTGCAAATTTTGAAGCTCAAGGTGAGACGGGTAGTGCGGCTTTTGTTGAACCGATTGATGATATTGGGACTTGGATCCAAACAGAAAAATCTGTCACTTTACTTCCTGGCGAACAAAAAACTGTTAGTTTTACAATAAGTATTCCAGAAAATGCAGAACCAGGGGGACACTTCGGAGTTATATTTTGGGGAACGTCTCCGGAGAATAGTGCTGATGGGAAACAATTAGCCGTTAGTGCCAAGACGGGCTTGCTTGTTCTTTTATCTGTCTCCGGAGAGGTGAAAGAAGGTGGAGGCTTACTTGATTTTGTCAAAAAAGATAATAAATTTTGGTACAATAGTCTACCAGTTTCTTTTGTTTATCGATTCCAAAATAATGGGGGAGACAGAATTAAACCAAAGGGTTTAATTAAAATTAGTAATACTTTGTTTATTCTGATTAAAAAATTGGACGCTAATCCGGTCAATGGAAATATTTTACCTGAGAGTACCCGTAAATTTACAGTTGATTGGGTTAAATATGTTGAACCAAAAGATAAAGTAATTCCAACTGGAGTATTCTCTAAATTTTTTGATCGAGCTTTGTATCAATGGAAAAATTTTGCTTTTGGTTTGTATAGTGCAAAGTTGGATATTACTTATGGCCAACAAGAATTACAGGCCGACAGCAAAGTATTTTTCTTTGTTTTTCCATGGCAATTGCTTATTTGTTTAGTTGTAATATTTATAATTGTATTTTTCATCGGTCAGAAATTAATTGTTAGGTATAATAAATATATAATAAAAAAGGCTCAATCGATGGTGAAAATACCAGAAGATGATAGCCATGTGTAAAAAATTTTTTCTAATTAAAATAATTTGTTTATTGTTTATAATATTTATATTTTTTCCACAGCAAATTTTTGCTGATGCAAATTCCGATGTCACAATTTCAGCTCAAGTTTTGACTAGTACCACGAATAACAATGGAACTAAGACTGGTAGTTTTTTAAATCTTCCAACGTTTGTAAATTTCTCAGGCCTGGCTTATCCACAAGCAAGTGTTTATGTTATAAAAGATGGTAATTTGATTGCGACAA
>CAYRQO010000047.1:0-6150 GCA_964426515.1 uncultured Candidatus Saccharibacteria bacterium
TATAACTGCGGACTTCTAAGCCGTTATTGCAGGTTCGATTCCTGCCGAGGGCACCAAATATTAAATACTCGGATCTTTATAAGATTTTAATCCATCTTTGATTTCTTTTTCTCTTAAGATTTTTTGATTGAATGATTCATTTACCTTCTCCAATAATTTTTCATTCATTAAAACTGGTTGTTCTTCTTTTACCTTCTCCGTTTGAAAAATTTGTTGATTTTTTATTTTATACAACAAATAAAAACTACTTATTATTAAAATAACAATTACCGTAAAAAAAACATAAATCAAAAACTTCCAATGATTATTCGGATTAATCTTTTTCAAAGATAAAGATTTTTTTATTTTATTTTTAATTCCACGTAATGATTTTTCCATATAATTATTCTAAACTTAAGAGATTAAAGGAGACATCTGCTTGCCAAGTGGGATCCCCTGTCATTAAATTTTCTTCTGATTTTTGCTCTATATTTTTACTAAGAAATACCCTATTGGGAGTAATCTGATATGGAATATTTTCTAACATCGAAATAGTTTTTGCAACATTATCAAAAGATCCATCTATTGATACGGTAAATGAAATAGTATTTTTTGATTTCGTTGGAACTTCGACATTCTTTACTACTATTTCTGTTCCAATCATTGGCCCAATCTCCTCTAAATAACTAACAAATGTATCAATCTTATTTGAGTCAACAAAATGATTATTAATTGAACTTAAAACTAATTCAATCTCCGTTACTTTTTCGGCAAACGATGTAGCATTATCTTTTTCTCGAATTTTGTCCTCAAGATTTGATTTCAGGGTCGAAATATTTTTATTTGTATTTTCTATTATTTTAATGGCAAAAACAATAACCCCCAACATCGTCAAAGCTATAATTATGGATACTCCTAAAATTAATTTTGTATTTCTATTTTTCATATAATTATTTTAAAGTTATCGAAACCGTAAAAGATAAATCTTTTTTTTCTAAAAAGTTTGAGATCGGTAAATTGACTTCCGAAAAGGTTGGATTATTATCTAGGGCTGTCTTAAAATTACGAAGAGAGTCTCTATTTTTCGCAACTCCATAAATTTCTAAGGTTGAAATTTCTATCTTTTTTTTCTTTTTTACTTCCGGTTCAGCCTCCGCCGTTTCATCTGTTGGTAATTTTTCCGTAGTTTTTGATTCTTCTAAAACCTCAACTATTTTCTTACTAAAAAGTATTTGGGAAAAAGTAATGCCATCTGTTTTATTAGATAATATATTATCAATAACTCCACTACTTACTTGGTATGGAACTTTAGCTTTATCTAATATTTCTAATTTTGAATTAATTTCTTTAATTTTTTTATCCATATTATTATAAATTAATTCGGGATTATCTTTATCAAATATTTCAACCTGATTTTTAATAGATTTTTCTTCTGATTTTGAAATAAAATAAGATGGGAACAACAAAATAATGGACAGAACTCCAATTAGAGCAATTAAATTGAAAGAAACTGCAAAAAATCTCATCCAATATTCTCGTCGCAAAATTTTCTTTTCTTGGTCTGGTAAAATATTTATAATTGATTTTGATTCATAAGAATAATCACCTAAGGCCAGCCCAATAACCGTGGCATAACTAAGTGATTCCTCAAAAGACATTTCTGGAATTAAATTTTCTGTTGTTAAAACATTAGTCCAAACATTCGCATTTTCAACTTTAATCTTCATACTTAATTCTAAGTATTCTGATAGACCAGTTAAGTTGGCATCGCCACCACAAAGAATTATATGATTGATTTGTTCATTTTTTATATTATTATGATTATCCCAATATAAATATTGTTTATTTAATTCATCTCTTAAAACTGAGATGCCGTTTAAAATAGCAGGAAAAATATCCTGAACTTTTGAATCTGTATTAAGGCCATACTCATGTTTCATTTTTTCAGCTTCTTCAAAAGACAAGGAAAAATTTTTAGCAATCATATTGGTCAAATCTACTCCTCCCATCGATAATGTCGTCGTCAAAAAAACCCTTCCGTTGATGGCAATCGACACTCCGGTCCGAGTTTCTCCAAAATCAACAATCATTACTGGACTATTATCATTATCAGGAATAACCGCTCGAGCAATTGCCTGAGCTTCAATTTCAAAAGAAAGAGGAATTAATCCGACTTTATTAAATACCGATAAATAACTTTCTATGGTAATATTGGCAATCGCCACAACCTCGATTAAAATATTCTGATTATCTTCAGAAATAATATCGTAATCAAAAATTGAATCTAGGGCCTTTAAGGGAATATGTTCTTCTATCTGAAGCAGAACCATGTCTCTAATATTTTCATCGTCTGTTTTTGGAATAGTTAAAGTAAATAAATACATCTGCTCCTCAGGCAAGGAAACTCGAACGAAGTGTATTTTTTCTTTTTCTTTTATTTTATTTAAAACTTTAACAAGTTCCTCCTCTTTTTCAATCTTACCGGAAACAACAACTCCTTGTGGAATTTTTTCCTTTCCATATTTAACAAGAGAAAAACCAGAGGAAGTATTTACTAAACGACCGTATTTAATAGACTGATCAGAAATATCAATTGCAAAAGAATCCATCGCCAAGTATGAAGGTATCGGGAAATGATGATTGTGTAATCTTTTCATTATTACTATTATACCCTGTAGTGAAATTTAAATAAAGTTTTATAAGGGGATTACGCAACATTCTTAGATTATATAAAAATTTCTAACCACGTTTAATTAGTTTAGCTCGCATAATTTTAATTATTATTGGTATGAAAGAAATAAAAATTATAAGTAAGGCAATAGGAATTATATACATATCAGGATTTGTAACCATGCCACCAAAAATATACCCAATTAAAGTAACGGAAAAAACCCAAAAAATTCCACCGAAAATATTATAAGATATAAAGGTTTTGTAATTCATCTTACCAATACCGGCCACGATTGGAGCAAAAGTGCGAATTACTGGAACAAATCTAGCAATTATAATAGTATACTTTCCATACTTCTCATAAAATTTTTCCGCATCATATATCCTTTGTTTTTTAAAAAAGAATCCGGCATCACGTTCAAAAAGACGCCTGCCATATTTTTTGCCAGACCAATAACCAACACTATCGCCTAAAACAGCGGCAAGTGTGCAAAAAATTAATAAAATATAAATATTAAAAACTCCTTGCGAAGCCAAAATTCCGGCGGTAAATAATAATGAATCACCAGGAAAGAAAAAACCAAAAAATAATCCTGTTTCAGCAAAGATAACAAATATAATTCCCATCAAACCGACAGTTTTAATAATTAAAATTGGATCAAGCATATTTTTAATTAGGTTCTAGCTTATAGTTGCTAGTGATTAGTGAACGCGAACCCCGGGAGAAACTTCGACCTCAGGAACAAGAAAAACTGGCTTACCATCAATCCCATCAATCGCCATCAACATTCCATTTGATTCAAAACCTTTAATTTTTCTTGGTTCTAAATTTACAATATATAAAACTTGTTTACCAATTAAAACGTTTACATCTGGATAATATTCTTTTATCCCTGAAACTATTTGTCTTAATTTTTTATTTCCCTCCTCATCCGTTTCATTAAAATCTATCATGCAACGCAAAAGTTTGTCTGTTTCTGGCACAGCTTCCACTTCCCTAATCGTCCCCACTCTTATATCCATTTTTTTAAATTCCTCGTAAGATACAAATTCTTGCATATTTTTAGTATATCATAATGAGACGAATATCCATTCAAAACACTTCTTGCTGATAACATTTTTCACAATATATGATTGGGGCATAAGATTCTGTATAGGCCGTTTCTATTTCTAAATTACATTTAGAACAATTCCGTTTTTGTAATTTTAATGCCGGACGTTTAAACAAACGATTCATATGTCTTACATCAAAACATTTTCTGGGAAGAGGAATATCCATTTTTCTATAAAAATTAAGTTCATCAGAAGTTATACGATATGCACCTGTGGAATACATGTTATCTTTTTCTCCGCATTCTATTACATCATTTAGTATGGAATCATTAACTTCTCCTATGGTTTCTGGTAATTCAGAACTTTTTATTGTTATAGTATAATTTTTCTTTTCACGATCTTTCCATTTAAAACCAAGATCAATAACCTCTTCTTTGTTTAAAGGAAAAAAATCATATGCCGCTGTTTCATTATAAGCAAAAGCAGAAAATGATGCCGGAAAATGTTCCCCAAATTTATATTCTATATCATTAATATCAATATAGGGCATCTCATTCATATGTTTAACTATCTTCGGTATCATTTTTTCATATTCTTCTTTTGTATATCTTTTATTTAAAATAGAATATTCCCCCTTTTTTAAACCAATACACCCAAAACAATTTCCAGATCCAGGGCATGAATCACAGTAAGTAAGATCATGTGCACCAGTCCAGCATTGGGTGCAAAATGATAATCGAGACGAATTAATCCCACAATTCTCTGATTCATATATTAATTCAGATTTATTCCCCCACTGAAAATAATCCATGCAGTCTTCGGCATCAAAAATTGCAAAAAGATATTTGCCATCTTTAACATTAATACACCAAAATGAATCATTAACATTTTTACAGTTAGTTAACCAATTTCCGGATTTATCTTCAGATTTAATAGAAACTATAGAGCGTTGTGGAAAATTTTTCCTAAACTCCTCAAAACTATCTTTAATTTGAATCAATCCTGAGGTGGTATTCAATTTTAATTCTTTCAATTTTTCAGGATACTCTTCTTTCGTATATTGCTCATTAAAAATACAATATTCTTTATTAATCAAATTTACACAACCAACACAATTGGAACAATTTCTGCACCCAGATAAAAAGAAAGAACTTCTGCATTCCAAACTCTCTTGTGAAAAAATAGTTCTGTAACACTTATCACAATCAATACATTCATAGCACAATTCGCATTGTGTTATAGCAAAACAATCGACACAATCTAGAATATCTTTACCGATATAAACGTAGAGTGAATTGGTGCCCCTTGTCGTTCTAAACACCATATAGGAATCTTTCATATCAGAGACTCTGTGTGTATATTGACTATTTATAGAATTACCTTGTTTAATTAATGCCATCTTTGGAACTTTTTTTCTTAATTCTAAAAATTGCTCAAAAAATGGTTTTGAGAAATCATAATCTACCCCATATTGATATGGATCCCATTCGTCAGAATACCAAGCTTCCTTGTCGTATACTGGAAAAATAGCATCTTCTGGATACATACTAAAAATTGTTTCCCCAGTAAAATCACACTTCCTTTTATAAAGAACCCTTTCGTTTGTACTTGAAAGTCGTCTGATAAATCTACACTCCGGACAAAAAGTAGGAGCAGGGACTTTTATTTTTTCATAAAAAAGAAAATCCTCTGGCTCAATGTTAAAATCTTTTTTACAATTCTGACAATTTTTGGTTTCCATATATTATAATTATTACCACTTACTACTTGCTACTTGCTACATTCTACTTACTACTTTTGATTCTTCCTATCCAAATATCTCTGCAGAATTAAAGCGGCGGCGGAGTCGTCTACGGCATTACTTTTTATCCCGCCTTTTCGGCGGGTCGCCGAAAAGGCGACTTTCCGAGCATTATTTTCTTTTTTGCCATCATTCCCCCGAGCAAATAAAGAAGTCATAAATTCTTTTTCAAAATAAATCGGCAAATCAAGCTCCCCTTCTAAATTTCTTTTTAATTCTTCAATGCTACCCATAATTTTATTTGGCTTCCCAGATAAATCCATTGATTCACCTAAAACGATGGCTGAAATTTCTTCTACTCCACAAATATTGTGAATTGCGTCCACCAACTCCATATCGTTTTTTATTATTTTATAAGGAAAAGCCATCAACCCTTCTTCATCAGAAAGTGCCAATCCAACTCTTTTAGCTCCATAATCAATCCCTAAATATTTCATCCCATTAAAAATTTTAACTTATAAATATATTAATTCAACCAATCCCTACCCGTTTCTTTTAATGATTATATAAACTAATCAAAAATTTCTAACGGGACAGGTATTTAAATATTACCATAATTGCCCTAAAAAGATATTGTTGTTATACTTCTACCATATGGAAACATTTTTAAAAGACAATATATGGTTGTTTATTATTTCAATGGTTTG
>CAYRQO010000048.1:0-5784 GCA_964426515.1 uncultured Candidatus Saccharibacteria bacterium
CCAATTCCACCACTTGATGGATCAAAAATTTTATTTTCTTTTATGCCTCCACAATTTCGTTATATTGAGAACTTCTTAGAAAAATGGGGAATGATATTACTATTATTGTTTATAATTTTTATTTGGAGTACCGTTTCCGCACTTGTTTATGTTGCTTTTTCATTTTTAACAGGTTTGGCGTAAAGGGCTTGCCCCCACACTCAATTTGCTGTAGCTTTTTTGTTCTGCTTATTGGATATTTATCTTTTATTTATATTTAGTACTTATATAGAAGTATTATTGTTTTCTATGTTGAAAAAGCAGAATAACAGCAAATTGAGTGTAGGGACTTGCCCCCACACCTACTTTGCTATCGCTTTTATTGTGCCATAAATTTATGAAAATTTTCTAACATTATAATAAAAAACTGATATTGGTTAACCAAATTTAAACAAAAAGCACAATAATAGCAAAGTAAGTGTGGGGGCTTGCATTTTTAGGTGTATTATAGTAAAGTATTTTGACTAGTCAGATGTGACTATTTTTAATTTAACTATGCCTACAATAAATCAATTGGTTCGAAAGAGCCGTAAAATAATTAAAAGAAAATCAAAAGCCGTAGCCCTGGCTCGTGGTTTTAATTCGATTAAAAATAAGCCCGTATTTTATCCGGCGCCATTTAAAAGAGGAGTTTGTACAAAAGTTTCAACTACTACTCCTAAGAAACCAAACTCAGCTCTCCGAAAAATTGCTCGTGTTCGTTTGACAAATGGTATGGAAGTTACAGCCTATATTCCAGGAGAAGGTCACAATTTACAAGAACACTCAGTGGTCATGATTCGAGGTGGACGTGTTAAGGACTTAATTGGAGTTCGCTACCACATTGTTCGAGGAAGACTTGATACAACTGGAGTTGAAAAACGTCGCCAATCACGAAGTCTATATGGAACAAAAACTCCCAAGGCCGCAGTTAAGAAATAATTTTTAAATATATGAGAAGAAAAATAAAAAATAAAAACATAGTAGAACCAGATATTGTTTATAATTCCCAAAAATTGGCAAAGTTTATTAACAATATTATGCTTCATGGCAAGAAGGAGACCGCTCGAAAATCTGTTTACAAAGCTTTTGAAATAATTAAAGAAAAAACTGGCAATCCAAATCCACTTGAAATTTTTGATACAGCTATAAAGAATGCCGGTCCTCTTGTTGAAGTTCGTTCTCGCCGAATCGGTGGAGCCAACTATCAAGTTCCTCGGGAGGTTCGCCCTGAACGTCGTACTGCTCTTGCAATGCGCTGGATTATTGGTGCTGCTCGAGGAAAGAAAGGCGCTCCTATTCATGAAAAATTGGCTGAAGAATTAATTCTCGCCTCCAAAAATGAAGGCATTGCCGTTAAGAAAAGAGAAGATACTCACAAAATGGCTGAAAGTAACAAAGCCTTCGCCCACTTTGCTTGGTAGTATAAAATTAAACCTAAAAAATCCGCCTTGGCGGATTTTTTTTGTTGCATTTTCTGTTCATTTATTGTATATTCATATGACATAAGACGAATACGTCTTTTTTATTTTTAGTAACTAAAATATAGAAATTATATATATGGAAAGAGATTATCCACTTGAGAAGGTTCGAAACATAGGAATTATTGCCCACATTGATGCGGGTAAAACGACAACAACAGAGCGTGTGCTTTTTTATACTGGGGTGTCACACAAAATAGGGGAAGTTCACGACGGAGAAACAACAACAGACTGGATGGAACAAGAACGTGAGCGTGGTATTACTATTACCTCGGCGGCTGTGACCTGTTTTTGGACTCCAACATATGCGGCTACTGATAAAAATAAAAAACATCGTTTTAATATTATCGATACCCCAGGGCACATTGATTTTACTGTAGAAGTTAAAAGATCACTTCGTGTGCTTGATGGAGCAGTTGTTGTTTTTGATGGAGTGGCCGGAGTAGAACCACAATCTGAAACCAACTGGCGCTATGCCGATGAAGCCAAAGTTCCTCGAGTTTGTTTTGTTAATAAACTTGACCGCACTGGGGCATCTTTTGAGCATTCATTTGCGACAATTTTAGATCGTCTTACAAAAAAAGCAATTCGGATGCAAATTCCAATTGGTCTTGAAGAAAATCATGAAGGAGTTGTAGATTTACTTAAAATGAAAGCTTATTACTTTGAAGGTGAAATGGGTAATAAAGTAATTGAAAAAGAAATTCCGGAAAATATGTTGGCTGAGGCGCAGAAATATCATACTGAGTTGATTGAAAAAATTGTTGAACAAGACGATGTGACAATGAACGAATATTTTGAAGGTAAAATTCCTGATCTTGAAACACTAAAAAAATTAATGAGAAAAGGAGTTATCGCCAATGAAATTTTCCCTGTTTTTGCAGGTTCAGCTTTAAAGAATAAAGGAGTTCAATTGGTTCTTGATGCTGTTATTGATTTTCTTCCATCGCCACTTGATATTCCAGCTATTGCCGGGACAAACCCTGATACCGATGAAGTAATGGAACGTAAAGCTTCTGATTCAGAACCTTTTTCTGCCCTGGCTTTCAAAGTCGCGACTGACCCATTCGTTGGACAGATTATTTTCTTCCGAGTTTATTCAGGATCATTATCAGCTGGAAGTTATATTTATAATCCTCGAACTCGAAACAAAGAACGTATTGGCCGAATTCTTCGTATGCATGCTAACGACCGTGAAGAAGTTAAAAAAGTTTATGCTGGAGAAATTGCCGCTGCGGTTGGTCTTAAGGATACAATTACTTCTGACACGATGTGTGATGAAGAAAATCCTATCGAACTTTATCGAATTGTTTTCCCTGAACCAGTTATCGATTTACGTGTTGAACCAAAAACAAAAGCTGACCAAGAAAAAATGGGTATGGCCTTATCGCGTTTAGCGCAAGAAGATCCGACATTTAAAGTGAAAACTGATGCGGAAACAAACGAAACAATTATTGCTGGGATGGGAGAACTTCACCTTGAAATTATTGTCGATCGAATGAAACGAGAATTTGGAGTTGAGACAAATGTTGGTAAACCTCAAGTTGCTTACCGTGAGACAATTACCGGCGAAGCGGGAACTGAAGGTAAATATATTAAACAATCAGGAGGCCGTGGAAACTATGGTCACGTTAAAATTAAAGTTAAGCCAATGGATATGAATGTTGATGTTGAAGATTTACCACGAAATACAAAACGTGAAAAAGATTTTGAATTCGTCAATAACATTAAAGGTGGAGCAATTCCTCAAGAATATATTCCAGCTTGTGAAAAAGGATTCAAAGAAGGATTAGACAGGGGAGTTTTGGCTGGCTTTAAATTAGTCAATGTTTCAGTTGATCTTTGGGATGGATCGTATCACGATGTTGACTCGAACGAAATGGCTTTCAAAATTGCAGCTAGTATGGCCATTCAAGATGCTTGTAAGATGGCTCGACCTGTAATACTTGAGCCGATGATGAAAGTTGAAGTTGTGACTCCTGAGAAATTCATGGGTGATGTTACCGGTAGTCTTTCTTCAAAGAGAGGATTGATTGAAGGTATGGAAGCTCGTGGTATGAACCAAGCAGTGAAAGCTGTGGTGCCACTTTCTGAAATGTTTGGTTACATGACAACTCTTCGCTCGATGACCGAAGGCCGAGCAGGATTTACCATGGAATTCATTCGTTACGACATTGTGCCCCAAAGTGTGGCTACAACTATCATCGAGTCCAGAAAATAATAAATATTAAAAATGCGGGGATAGAAATATCCCCGCTTTTTAAATTGGTTATATATGTTATAATAGACAAATATTATTAGTTAATTTTTCCTCATTATGAAAAATCAAAAGGAAAATATCGGGGTTATTGTTTCTCTTCTTATTGTTGTTGGTATTATTGGCTTGGTCATTTATTTGTTGATGAGTAAAACTAAAGAAATAAAGCCGAACCAAAATAACATTACCGAAAATCAAATTGAGAATCAGACAGAAAAAAATACCGACACAGAAAAAGAACAAACAAGCCCTCAAAAAAATCAAATGGAAAAAACTGCAAAAAATGGTGATGTTTTAGTTATGAATTATACTGGGCGTTTAGTTGATGGGACAGTTTTTGATTCAAATATCATTCCCTCCTTTAATCATGTCGAACCTTTTAAGTTTACCTTAGGTGCCGGGCAGGTGATTGCTGGTTGGGATGAAGGATTACTTGGCATGAAAATTGGTGAAAAGAAAACTCTAACCATTCCACCCGAGAAGGGCTATGGTTCAAGAGCGGTTAGTACCATTCCGGCCAATTCAACTCTTATCTTTGACGTTGAGTTAGTTGGTATAGAATAAATTATGAAAAAAATAAAAGAAGTATTTATAAATAGAATTCTTAAAAAGAAACGTATTTTGATTCCACTCATTATTGTCATTGTGGTTGGGCTTTTCTTTTTGTTAAAACCAAATAATAATTCTAAAAATACTGTGACTGATATTGCTAAATATACAGATTTAAAACAAACAGTCCTAGCTACAGGACAAGTTGTTTCAAGTACAGATTTAAATTTATCATTTAATACAAATGGCGTAGTCAAATCAATAAAAGTAAAAGTAGGGGATAAAGTTAAGGCCGGGCAAGTCTTAGCGACACTTGATCAAGCCTCTGTTTCAGCTTCTCTAACTTCCGCTCGAGGAGCTTTAGCTGCGGCTAGGGCTCGGTATAAAAGAACCTTAGAAGGAGCCACAAATGAAGAGATAGAACTCTCGAAAGTTATTTTAGAACAAACAAAATTAACACAAGAAACGATTGTTAAAAATGCTTATCAGAATTTATTAAATTCAAGCCCTGAGGCAGTTCCAGAAGATGGAACAAGTGATTACACAGCCCCAACTGTTAGTGGAACTTATAGTTTAGGTAAAGAAGGAAAAATATATCTTAAATCATATTATAGTTCAGGGGGCACAAGCTTTAGCACAACTGGATTAGTTGAAAGTACTGGTTCAATAAATACAATTACTCCAGAACCTATAGGTAACTCTGGTTTATTTATTACATTTCCGAGTGATACTTATATCGGTACTAGTGATTGGGTAATTGAAATTCCAAACAAAAAAGCCGCCAATTATTTAACAAATTCCAATGCGTATGAGACAGCTAAAGCTCAAGCTAAAGCGGCCATAGACCAGAGAATCGCTGAATTGGCCATAAAGCAATCAACTGCTAGGCAATCAGATGTTGATTTAGCTCAAGCCGATATTATAGGAGCCGAAGGTCAAGTAGAGTTAGCACTTGCCAGATACAATGATACAGTGATTACCGCTCCACTTGAGGGAACAATTACTAGTATTGATATTAAACCAGGAGAATTAGCATCAGCCCTCAAGCAAGTTATTACTCTTCAGGATGTTTCAAATATTTATTTAGAAGCCAATATCAATGAAGCCAATATTGCTAATTTAAATGTAGGAATGCCAGTTGATATCAACTATGATGCTTTTGGGACGGAGAAAATTTTTAAAGGTAATATTACAAAAATTGACCCATCCTCGACTCTAGTTTCAGGAGTGGTTAATTATAAAATTACAGCTAGTGTTGAAGAAATGAGTGAATTGCGTCCAGGGATGACTGCTAATATGACAATAAAAGTTAAAGAAAAAAATAATATTTTAGCTGTTCCTTCACGCTCGATTCTTACAGATAAAAGTGGTAAAAAAACTATTCGATTAGTGACTGATACTCGAACAAAGAAATTTAAAGAAGTTGAAGTTACTACTGGTCTTGAGGGTGATGGAAGTTTAGTTGAAATTATAAGTGGA
>CAYRQO010000049.1:0-5616 GCA_964426515.1 uncultured Candidatus Saccharibacteria bacterium
AAACTATTCATATCTGAGAGCTTCAATCGGATTAAGTTTCGAGGCTCGCTGAGCAGTATAATATCCAAAAACAATTCCAATAAAGGCCGCTACTCCAAAGGCAAGCAGATCTGAAGACAAAGAGACTTGGGCCTGCAATATACCGAGTGCAGTGACCCCAAACGAAACCCCCCATCCAAGTAAAACACCAAGAACCCCTCCAATAAATGTAAGCATTACCGCTTCGATCAAAAATTGACGATTAATATCTCGTCGCTTAGCTCCAATGGCTTTACGCAAACCAATCTCTCGAGTTCTCTCGGTTACAGTTGTTAACATCATATTCATGATACCAATCCCTCCAACAACAAGTGAAATTCCTGCCACGGCTGCAAGTAGAGCCGTAAAGGTCCCCGTAACAGATGAAGCAGTAGCAATAATATCAGCTTGATTCATGGTTGAAAAATCAGCCAGAGTTTCATCAGAAATATTGTGTTTAGCTAAAAGAGTTGAAGTGATGTCCGCTTGAACTTGAGTTGTGACCTCAGAATTTTCTGCAGAAACACTAATCGAAGTGACATATTGATCTCCCGAAAAATAACGCTGAGCAGTTGTGAGTGGAATATAAATCATATCATCTGGATTTTGAAAACCCGAACCACCTTTGGCTTTTGTTATTCCAACAATTTTAAATTGAATATTTTTAATTCTAATTATTTGCCCCAAGGCACCACCCGTCTCACCGAAAAGATCAGTCTCGACTGTTGGTCCAATAACTGCCACCTTGGCTCCACTTTGATTTTGTTGATCAGAAATAAAATCGCCCTCTTCGATTTCTAAATTCCGAACAATTGAATAATCAGCCGTCACTCCATCAATCGTGGTATTTGTATTCGTACCTTTGGCGGTAACTTGATAACGTCCTGAGACTTCCGCTGTCACAGCCTTAACTCCACTGATATTTTTAAGTGCTTCAACATCTGATAAAGTTAAGGTTTTTGCCGATCCGCGTTCCCCTCGGACTTGTTGGCCTGCTCCCCGTGGAGCACCGGGTGAAATTACAATTAAATTCGCTCCGATTGATTGGATAGAAGATGAAATAGAATTTTGAGCTCCAGTACCAATAGCTGTCATAGCAATGACGGAGGCAATTCCAATCACAATTCCAAGCATCGTTAAGCCGGAGCGAACTTTGTTCCCCTTTAGAGCCATAAATGTTTCTTGTAAAATATCTTTTGTTTTCATAAATTAATTTTTAATAATTTTTTGATCATGTAAATTATTATCACTAACTATTAATCCATCACGAATAGTGATGATTCTGTTCGCATGAAGGGCTACATCTGGTTCATGAGTAATTAAAATAATTGTTCGCCCAAATTCACGATTTAATTTTTGAAATGTCCCAAGAACAATTTCACCAGTTTTAGTATCTAAATTGCCTGTTGGTTCGTCGGCTAAAATAATTGTCGGATTATTTACGAGAGCTCGAGCAATTGCGACTCGCTGAATCTGTCCACCTGAAAGTTGATTTGATAAATGTAAAAAATGATCCTCATCTAGTCCACTTGCAAATAAAGCTTCCTTGGCCCTTTTAAGTCTTTCCTCTTCCCCGACTCCATCATAAACAAGTGGCAAGATTACATTTCTTAAAACTGTCGTTCTGGGTAATAAATTAAATGATTGAAAGACAAAACCAATTTTATCACGACGAATATCAGCCAACTCATCATCTGTTTGTTTTGAAACATCTTGTCCATCGAGAAAATATGTTCCACTTGTCGGAATATCGAGTGCTCCAAGAATATGCATAAGAGTTGATTTACCTGAACCCGATGGACCCATGATGGCAACAAATTCACCATCTTCGATATTAAAACTAACTCCCCGGAGAGCCTGAAAAGGTTCTCCTCCAGAATCATAAGTTTTTACAATATCTTTAATTTCAATCATATTAATTTCGTGGTACTCCACCAACCCCTCTTCCTCCAACAGCATTTAAAATACTAGGTGTAGTTGGCTGAGCTGTCACCGTAGAACCGATAATAGTTTTTGTCACAATGATATCTCCTTCTTTTAAACCTGAAATAATTTCCGTATTGATATCACCGACAAGTCCAATCTCAACTTTTACTTGTTTTGGTAAAGTAATTGAAGTTGATCCTTGAGTTTTAAAAGCAGTCTTCGTAAGTGGACTATCAAATATTTCTACATAGTTTTCCCCTCTTAGATTTTTAATTGCGCTACTTAAAATTGCTATGACTCCCTCTGCATTGTCAGTAATAATCGTTGCCGAGACACTCATTCCGGGTTTTATTCTATCATCATCAAGATCAAAACTAATTTTTATATTATAAGTGACAACGCCTTGTGAGACAGCTCCAATTGAATCAATTTCCGCTACTTCTCCAGTGATGGTTAAATCCTCAATAGCATCGAAAGTTAAATCAACTTTCTGACCCAATTTAATTTTAGCAATATCAACTTCATTAAGTGAGATAGTTGCCAGTTTTTGTTTAGTAATTAATGTTCCAACACTTGAACCAGAAGATTCACCAACTTTTGCTGTCAAAGTTGCAACTACCCCATCAAAAGGCGCATAAATAAAACAATCATTGTAAGCATATTGTTTAGATTGCAATGATAATTCAGCTGAACGAATATCTAGTTCGTCAGGACCTGCAACAGTATCTTTTAATGATTGTGTGCCCTCTTTAATATTATTTATTGATGAAAGTAAATTATTGACATAATTATTGGAACTACTCATCCATGAAGTCACATCAGCCCTCGTCGAAATCGTATCAGAATTATTTTCATATTCTAGGTCTTCAACTACATAATTGAAAGCTGTCTCAGTATTTTTTACTGCATTTGCAATAATTTTTGAAGACTCATAGGATTTTTTAATTAATTCATCAATCTCATCCCTTCCACTTGATCTTGATAAAGATTTGTATAACTTTGAAATTTCCTCAACACTTTTTTTTGCGTCATAATAATTACTTTCAGCTAGATTCACTTTTGTTTTACCAGTAGAACTTAAACTCGATATATTGTTATATCCAAGATAACCATCATTATTATAAATATTCTCCAAATTACCCACCAACAAAGTCATGTCGGTGATAAAAGATGAGACTGTATTCCACCCATTGTCATAAGATTCATCGAGACTATTTTCTTTTTGAAGTAAAGTCAAAGTATCAGGTCCTTTGGTTAATTTAGCTAAACTAATCTGAGCATTTTGAAGTGCTATTTTAGCATCACGAGAATCAACATTGGCAATCAATCTACCCTTTTTAACGACTTCTCCGGCCTTAACTCCAACATATGTTATATCTCCAGTATTTTTAGGCTTAAGATCAATTGTGTTTGAAGCTTCAACCTGCCCCGTGCCAGTCACGGTCACTGAGACATTTCCCTTTTTAACCACTTCTGTCACATAGCGAGTTTCTCCTATCGCTTTATTTCTAAATAAAAAATAAGCTCCAACAATAAGTAAGATACCTGCGACACCAATTATAATTTTATGAGATCCAATGAATATTTTTATTTTTTGTAACATATATTAATTAATTATTAGTAATCGGAAGTTCTGGCGGAGCTGGAATGAATCTGACCAATTTCGCTTCTATTTGACCCATAGCATTTGGTGCTCCAATAACGATAATATGTGCATCAACTTGAAGCTCATCTTTTGTGACAATATCTCGCATTCTACGAATTTCTGTTTTATCATCAATTATAATTATTTTTTCTGTCTGATCTTTGCCATCAAAAACGACAACTGTTGGTAATTCAACTCTAATAATTTTACCGACGGCTCCATGAGCATTTGGTAAATTACCAAAATCTCCTAAATCACCACCTTTCATACGAATAAATTTATGAGGCGAACCAAAATTATCTTCGTAATTTGCGCCCCAATCACGGCCAAATGAGGCTTTTCTAAATCCTACAATCATACCCGCTTGAAAAATTATAAAAACTATTGCTAAGATTCCTAAAATATATATAATTCTTTTAAAATTTTTTGATTCTAAAATATCTTTTATTTCATTTTTATTTTTTTCTTTATCCATATATTTTTCTTATGCTATTAATAATTTATTTTTAAATTGATACGAGACTTTCCTTATTGAAATAAATAAAACAAATAATAAGAAAAAAGAAAGGGCCAAACTCGCCACCGGTAAAGAATCGGCAAGCGATAAGGTGTATTCTTTCCAATACATAGCAATAACACCACTATCTGAAAATGCTAATGATAAATACTCAAAGAAGCCCAAACGGGTTGATTCAACTATGAGACTTTTGATAGAGAATACACTTCCAGATAGTGATAATACGCTTAACCCCAAATAACCAAATGATTTCCATTTGGTTATCTTAGATTCCTTCGACATAATTAAGCTAAAAACATCACCAGAGAGTCGACTCTCTGGAACATATGAAGCCTGCTTGAATAACTTTTGTAAATCTTGTTCCACGTTTATATATACGTGGAACTTTCCCTTTTGGTGCAGACCTAAGAAAGCATACCCCGAAGAATCTGAAGTGCTCTATGGTGATAACTCTTAACGGTGTTCAAGGGCTTACCGAGAAGTTCCCCTATTTCTTTAAACGTCATATCTTCTTGATAATAAAAAATTAAAACTTCTTTGTAATTATTGGGTAATTTATCTATGAGATTATTTAGCAATTCTTTATCTTCAAGTTTTATTAAGGACTCATTGGGTAAAATTACTTCATCCACTATATTGTCAGCAAAACTTTCTTCTTCTTTATCTAGTGAGGAAAAATTTATCATTTTTTTCTTTCTTAGATAATCGGTGATGGTATTGCGAGTGATTGTAAAAATCCAAGTTTTAAAACTCGCTTTAGTATAATCAAATTTTTTAATATTTTTCCAAACTTTAATAAAAACATCTTGAACTATATCATTTACATAGTCACTTCCAACGAAACGAATAGAAAAGTTATATATAGCTGGAGTATATTTCTCTACCAAAACTCGAAAAGACTCCTGATCACCAAGAAGATAGTCTTTTATTAAATCTTTATCCTCTATTCCCATTAATACAATATACTCCCTAATCGAATTTTAGGAAATAAAGAATTTATTTTTTATTATAATCGGGGTGGCTTTCAGGAATTGAAAAAATATAATTGGTATATCGCGACATTGCAAATAAAACACTTGAAAGTCGATTCATGTAAGAAATCGTCTCGGGGCTAATAATCCGACTACCCTCGTCTGATACAGAGATAATTCGACGCTCCCCTTTGCGAGCAAGTGTTCGAGCAAAATCAAGACCGGAGCTAATTAAACTGCCACCGGAAATAGTAAAAGAAGTGATCGGTGGTAAAATTTCTCCAATTTGATTTATTATTTTTTCAATTTTAGTTAATTCTTTTTTATCAATATGCATCTTTGATCCTCCAAGTTCAGCTTGGATGACAAAAAGATTTTGTTGAATTTCTTCAATAATCTGACTATAAGAAATTTTTTTACCAGCCTTTAAAATGACTTTATCAATATCAGCGTAAACCTTAATTATTCCTAAATAGGCATTAAGCTCATCAATAGATCCAAGAGCTTCAATCAAAATAGCACTTTTTGAAATGCGAGTT
>CAYRQO010000050.1:0-5569 GCA_964426515.1 uncultured Candidatus Saccharibacteria bacterium
TCATTTCTCCAAATTAAACGTCGAACAAGTCGACAATGCGGGCAAAAAGTTGGTGGTGGAACTTTTATTTTCTCGTAGAAAGAAAAATCATCCGGCTCAATAATGAAGTCGTTTTTACAGTTTTGACATATTCTTTTTTCTTCTATATGTTCCATTCTATTTTAGATATCAGTCATGGCTGATATCGATTTAGCACACATTTTGTTGGTAACACTTTTCACAATAAATTTTATATGGTTTTTCTGGAGAATAAGTCGTATCAAATTCATTAGTACAACCATCATTCATACAACAACGATGATATAACTTAAGTGAATTACGATAAGTAAGCCTTTCATAATGCCTACAGTTTGGACAATATCGGGGAAGAGGAAGATTTTTTTGTTTATAAAATTTTAATTCCTCGGGCATTATCCGATAAGCATTTGTACACTGAAAATCTAAATTACCATTGTTTGGGCATCCAATAATTTGATTTAAAATATCTTCATTGACATTTAATATGTCATCTTCTAAATTAGTAGAAATTACGCTTATATTATAGTCACGTTTTTCTTTATCTCTCCAATTGTATCCCATTTCAATTGCTTTTTCTTTAGAAATACAAAAGAAATCGTGTGCATTTGTCTCATTATAACCAAATGGCGATAAATCATAGGGGAAAAATTCTCCATATCTAAATATCCTACCCTTCGTATCTATATATGGCATCTCCATCATTTGTTTTTTTATTTTCTCTACAATTTCAAAATAATCTTCTTTTGTATATTGTTTATTTAAAATACAGTATTTTGCATTATTTAAGCCAACACAACCAAAACAATAAGAACAATTCCTTAAAATGCAAGAATATTCACATTCCCGACAACCAAGTGTAATATAGCAAAAGTAATCCCTATATGTATTAAGACTTGCAGCCACTGCTTCATATATCAATTCTCCAGAACCAAGCCCCTGAAGATCCATACTTTCTTTTGTATTTAACACAACTCTTACAGAATATTTTATATTTTCTGAATTTTGGACATCAAAACTATTTTTAATGTTATGAGAGTTACCTATATAGTCTCCACTTACATTTATAGAATTGTAAACCTGAGCAAAACGATGAATAGTTTCATTCTTAAGAATTTCCTCAAAATCTTTTAAAGCCTTTTCAGTTCCTGCATAAGTATTTAATTTAAGATTTTCTAATTCTTTATCATATTCCTCTTTAGATAATTTTTTATTTTTAAATACGTATTTTTTATTTCGCAAATTTGAAGAGAGGCAACAATTCTGACAATTTACACAATCATATATAAAATATGAATCAATTGAATTCCGGGATTTAACTGCATAGTGTGTATTGTAATTGCCTTCACAATCAATATTTTGATAACACTGATCTATTTTTTGGACTGCGTAACAGTCAAAACTTTTTTTAGATTTATCGATTACCTCTGAATACATTACGTCTTCATTTTCAACAGTCGAGAATGATAGATAAACATTTTTATTGTCTATTGAGTAGTTAGTGAAATCAGAATTAATTAAATTTCCTGATCTATAGTTGAAAAATCTAGGAGCATTATTTAACAAACGTGAAAACTGTGTAAAAAAATTCTCAGAAAAATTATAATTTATTCCGGTAGCAAACTGATCCCACTTATCACTATTCCAACAGTCCGTACAATACACAGGTACTTCTTTATCAGAATACATACTAATAAGAGACCTCTTACACAATCCGCATTCTCTCTTGTTTAAAGACCTGACATTTCGCCATGCCATTCTCCTTATGATTCGACACTCCGGACAAAAAGTTGGTGGTGGAACTTTTATTTTCTCATAGAATGAAAAATCATCTGGTTCAATTATAAAGTCATAGTGACAATTTTGACATATTATTTTTTCTTCTTTATGTTCCATTTGATTTCTGATATCAGCCATGGCTGATATCTATCTGAAATAAATTGATATTTTAATTCGTAATTGTTCCATTTCCACCTTCTACTTACTACTTACTACTTACTACTTACTACTTACTACCCATTACTTATTGATTTTATCTTTAAATTATTACACAAAATTACACCTGTGTAAAATATACTCAGAAGAGGGTTTAAAATTATTTAATAAATAATGTATAATAAATATATGAATGAAAGATTTATCTTAGTTGCAATTATTTTATTTTTTGTTATTTTAGTTAGCGAATATGTTGCTTACGCCTCATTTCACCAAGCTGGAATTATTAAGTCGGCTCAATTAGAAATGTTTTTAATGTTAATAGGAATAATTTTGCCAATTATTTTTATAGGTTCAATGGTTTATGGCTATAAGCATTATTCTTTAATTAATTCAGTGTTAAATACCATCAGTTCTATTTGGCTGGGAATTGTTTTTTATGTTTTCCTTGCTTCCTTGATCGCCTTTATATTAATAATGTTAAATAATTATTCAGGTTTACATTTACCAATAAAATTAATCTCAAACATTTTAGTTTTCGGTGTTTTCTTATTAATGGTTTATGGCATTATTAATGCTTCAAATCCAAAAATTGTCCAACTTGAAATAAAATCGGAAAAATTAACCAAAGATTGGGCAGGTAAAAAAATTATTTTAGTTTCAGATATTCATTTAGGTTTTATAAGAAAAAACATTTTTTTAAGAAATATTGTCGAAAAAATTGAAAAAGAAAAACCAGATGTTGTTTTCATTGCAGGTGATCTAATAAATGGCGAGGCGTTCCCTTATAAAAAATGGCTGGAAGAATTTTCAATCTTGAAACCCGAGTATGGTATTTTATATGTTGAAGGAAATCACGAAAAATTTAGCCAAGAGTATGATAAGTTTAAATCTGAAATCCCTGATTATATAAATAACATTACTGATAAAAAGATCTATATTAATAATACTCAAATCGTTGGACTTGATTATTTGGAAAGCCAAACAAAAGAACAAATCGAAAATAGATTGACTTCACTTTCATATAACAAAGAAGAACCAAGTATCATCCTAATGCATGACCCAAAAGATACCAAATATCTCGCGGAAAAAGAAGTTTCTTTATCTTTATCAGGACATACTCATAGTGGACAATTTTTCCCATTTACATTAGTCGTTAATGACATCTATAAAAAATATGCTCACGGCCTATCTTACACCGGAAAAACTGCTTCAATTACAAGCTCTGGAGCAGGTACTTCAATAATACCAATTAGAATTGGCACTAGCCCAGAAATAATAGTTCTAACAATTAAACCTCTATCTGACTAAAGCCTCCAGCTTGTAAATTCCAAAGCTTTTTATAAACACCTTCATCTTTTTTTATCAGTTCATCATGACTGTCGTCTTCGATAATTTTTCCATCTTCAATAACAATAATTCGATCCATCGCCCTAACAGTTGAAAGCCGATGAGCAATAACGATTGTCGTTTTATTTTTAATTAAATTTTTGAGAGCATCTTGAATAAGCATTTCTGATTCTGAATCAAGAGCTGAAGTTGCTTCATCAAGCACTAGTATTGGGGCATCTTTTAGAATTGCCCGGGCAATCGCTACTCTTTGGCGCTCACCGCCTGAAAGTTTAATCCCCCGCTCTCCAACAAAGGTATCATAGCCAAGTGGTAATTTATCAATAAATTTATCACAGTGGGCAAGCAAAGCTGCCTTTTTTACTTCTTCATCTGTAGCGTCTCTTTTTCCATAGCGAATATTATCCATCAGAGTTCGATGAAACAAAACTGGATCTTGTGGCACAAAACCAATTTGCTCACGTAGATTTTTCTGTGAAATTTTTGTTATATCAATTCCGTCAATTAAAATTTGACCACTCGTTAAATTAAATAGCCTCATTAATAAATTAACAAATGTCGACTTCCCGGCCCCCGATGAACCAACAATGGCAATTTTTTGCCCCTTTGGTATTGTAAGTGAAAAATCATCAAATACTTTAGTATTATTTTTATCATAAACATATGTAATTTTTTCAAAAGTTATTTCTCCTTTGGTTTTTTCTAATTTTTGATAAATCTTATCTTCTACTTCATATGGAGTATTAAGCACTAAGGCCATTTCTTGAGCATCAGCAAAACTATCATAGAATGTACGAACAATTGAAGCAAAACTCCAGAGATTTTCTGTTAAACGAACTAAATATCCTTGAATCAAAACAATAATTGGTAATGTCATTAAACCTAATTTCCAATCACCAATCGCGATCCAAAAAACAATAAATTCCATAACTAAAAAGTAAAAACTTTGAATAGACCCGAGTCCTTCCCATAGATACCAATTAAAAACAGTAGCTTTTTTTTGATTTTGAATTACCCCACCCACACGCACATTTTCATAATCATGGCCAGCAAAAAGTTGGATAGAGGAATGATTACTAATAGAATCAGCGAGTGCACCGGTTGTTTTCGTATCCGACATAGCAGCAATAACATCATATTTAAGTTTAAATCGTGTATAAATCAATGCGGTAGCAAGAAATACCACGCAAAAAATTGACAAAATATATGCATATTTTGGGACTAAAGTGTAAAGAGCAATAATGGTTCCGACAGCTCGAACTATAAGTGGAAGCCCGTCATTGACTAGTCTATCCATTAATTTTTCAAAAGCTCTAGCATACTTATTTATCTTTTGAGTTAAAGATCCACCAAAATTATTTGAAAAAAATGAATGAGAATGTCCCATCATATAGGAAAAGGCTTGCTCTCTTAAACCCGCCATTACACTAGATTGAAAATATGAATTGCAAAAACCAACAGTTCTTCTTGTTACCCATCGAGCTAATCCGAGAAAAAAAACAATAATAATTATATGTTGTGCGTTAGCAACTAAATCAAAATTATTAGCACTTAATACATTCCAAAGTTTAAGAAACTGTAACGGGATGTAAATATCTAATCCTGAACCTAATACTGAGCCAAAAATAATAACAAAAAAAGAAATCTTATATTTCCTCATAACCTGCCAATAATATTTAATGACAAGACCTCTATGTAAATTTGAATAATCTTTTTCCATAAAAAAAATAAAAGGCTTTTGAGCCTTTTATGATTATACCATAATAATGATTAATTTCAATCTTTATTGAATTTAGAACCTCGAACGAGAGCTCCAAGCAAAATTGAAAGCTTCATTGTCGCTACTCCCACAACTTTATCGGCTCCGCCGTAATAAATATAAAGTAGGTCTCCTTTCAAAATCATACCGCATGGAAAAACAACATTGTTAACAACTCCAATCTTTTCATAATCTTCTTGTGGTTCGAAAATTGCATCAGATGATCGAGCCAGCACTATGGCTGGGTCTTTTAGGTCAAGAAGTAAAACCCCCACTCGATAAGTGTTGTGACTCTTTGAAACTCCATGATAAAGAAGTAGCCAACCATATTTAGTTTTAATTGGCGGGGCTGAAATTCCAACTTTTGAACTATCCCATGCATTTATTCGAGGTCCAATAATTCGAATACATTTATTGATAACATCTTTATTAAAATCAAGTGAGTTCAAATAATCTCAACAAATTTCATTTCAAACTATTTAAAAACGCCAAAGTATCCACATTATCCGC
>CAYRQO010000051.1:0-5568 GCA_964426515.1 uncultured Candidatus Saccharibacteria bacterium
GAGGATGCTTTTGATATTGTTCGCGAAATTGATAATTCTTTTGATCGAGATTTGATTAATCAAGCCCTTTCTCGGCTTGATGAGAAATATCGGGAAGTTTTAGTTTTAAGATTTTTAGACGAGAAAGATTATGTTGAAATTGCTGACATTTTAAAAAAGCCAGTTAGTACGGTCGGAAATTTAATATTAAGGGGTAAAAAACTCTTTAAAGAAGAGTATCAAAAATTAACAAATGGAAAATAAAAATATAAGTCAAATAGCCTTTGAGCGTATAAAAGAAAGTGGAATTAAACCAATTTCTAAAAATATCTTTAGTTTTAAAAGGTTTCTTTTCTGGACATTAGTAGGTCTTTCTTTGATTTTTGGAGCAATATCTTTCTCGGTCTTACTTTCTGTTTTATTAAATAATGATTGGTATTTATATAATAGATTTGGTTTTAATTTTATTTTTAGATCTCTACCTTATTTTTGGTTTGTTTTTCTGGCGGTCTTTACGATCTTGGGTGATTTTTACTATCGAAAAACTTTCTTAGGATATCGTCGTAGTACGGTAACAATAATTTTTATATACATTACTATAACAGTAATTTTAGGATTAATATTACACACAATTGGAATGGGGAATAAAATAGAAAGATCTTTATCGGATAATGTTTCGGTCTATCGAGGTTTTATGTTTGATAAAGATGAATTTTGGTCTCACCCCGAAGATGGTTTAGTTTTTGGAAGTATTATTGCAATTGAAGGTGATTTTATAAAAATTCGAGATGATGAAAATAATTTTTGGAATGTAAAAATAGAAGATGCTTTTATTGGTGGCCAAGTAGAAATACAAGAAGGGGAATTGGTCAAGATTTTTGGAGATGTCGAGGCTGATGGACTTATTATTGCTAAACAAATTCGCCCTTGGCGAAGTAATAATTTTAATCAGGGAAGTAGAAAATTTAATTTGAGATAAAATTCAAAACCTTTGCGTATTAGTAGTGTAAGTAACGACGGTTATTTACATTATAAAATTAATTAAAATTATTTTCTTATATTATAAGTATAAAAAGATAATTAATAAACATTATGAGAAATAAAATAGTAATGAGTGGTTTGATGGCGCTGGTTCTTGGTTTAGGAGTTTCAGGTACAGCTCTAGCTTATCAAGGTGATTTTTCAAAAAAAGGTCCCAATTATACTCCAGAATTTGAATCTCAAATGACGGAAGTGATGACCAATAAGGATTATGAGGGATGGAAAGATTTGATTGAAGAAAGAGTTGGTAATAAAAGAGTCACAGAAGTTATCAATAAAGAAAATTTTCCTAAATTCGCAGAAGCTTGGAAATTAGCCCACGAAGGGAAAATTCAAGAAGCCAATGCTATTAGAAAAGAATTAAATTTAAGAACTAGTGATGGACAAAGAGCTCAAGATGGACAAGGCCGTGGGATGGGAAGAGGTAGTGGAATGGGCATGCATCGCGCAAATAGATAATACTTAAAAATAAAACCGGCTACATTCATTTGAATGTGACCGGTTTTTTAGAAAATGCTTATCCATAATAAGTGGAATCCCACAAGAGAATAAAATAGTGGGATACTACATATTAGACAGGCAAATGAAAAGAATATTAATATTTTTAAATCTGGAATACCATTCCATTTGTTGAAATCTTCTCTAAAATAGATTACAACAAAAATTGGTTCAATAAGACACATCCCTATAAAGAAGATAAAAATACCAACCCATTTTAACCAATATACTCTTTCAAAAAAATCTTTAATTTTATTTAATCTAGATATTTTTCGGAGTATAGAATTTGTCTCTAGAATAATTACATTTTTATTTTCTTTTAACCATTCGATTTTGAAATAATCTTTCTTTTTGTAATCATAAAGATAAATCATAAATAAACGGTAGAAGAAATTGAAAATAAATATGTACAAGGTAGTTTCAAATTGTTTTGTTATATCAAAAAACAAAATATAATCTATTATTTTAACTAAGAAATTAACCCCAAAAAGCAAAATGAATGCATTTAGGAGTAAAGAGACTGCTTTGTTCATTTCACCTCCTATTTTAAATTTGTGGAACAACCGTTAATTGCTTCGTATATTAACCTATTTGGAGTTTTTTACAAGAGCTAGAATTTAGGGTCTAATTTATGGTATATTTTAAACAGAGATAATATTTCTCTTTTTATGGACTTTATCGTACAGCACATCATTCCATATTTATTACTATATAAATATGTCACAATTTTTATCATCGCTTTTATGGCGGCTTTTATCATTCCTATCCCCTCGGGCAATGTTTTAATGATTGCTTCAGGATTTGCTAGCGTAGGATATTTTAATATTTTTGGCATCATTATCATTTCGATCATTGGAAATATTTTAGGCGATAATTTAGGATATTGGACAGCCAGAAAATATGGAGAAGGTGTTTTGTTGAAAATTGGTTTTGGAAGAATTATTAGATCAAAAAAATTTAAAAAGATTGAAGAGGTTTTTAATAATCATCCGGGCTTTATCATCTTTGCTAGTCGATTTGAAGTTCTTTCGACTTTGTCGGTCAATCTTTTGTCTGGTCTTAGTAAAACTAAATATAAAAAATATTTATTACATGAATCGCTCGGTAGTGTAGCTCAGGTTACAATGTATTCACTCATTGGATATTTTTTTGCTGATAGTTGGGGATCAATAAATACAACTGTTGGTCGGATAGCTTTGGCTTTGGCTTTGGTTTTAATTATTGTCATCATTTCTTTTGGACGTAAAAAAATAATAAATAAAATGAAATAAATAAAGATTTTTTACTCCAAATGTGCTAATATTATGCCAATAAGCTTAATTTATATATAAAATCTATATGAAAGCCTACTACGGCCAAGAAACAAAAAAAGCCTTGAAAAATTTCCCCTTTTCCGTCCATCCGGTCAAAGCTGAATTTATCTTATCTATCGTTAGAATAAAATCATCTGCCGCTATGGCCAATTACAAGGCTGGTAATTTAACTTTGATTAAAACAAAAGCAATAGTTAAAGCTTGTGATGAAATTTTAAATAATAAACACGACGGTCAATTTTTACTTTCAAGCTTTCAGGGTGGAGCAGGGACAGCTATAAATATGAATATCAACGAAGTCATTGCTAGCCGGGCAACCGAGATTCTTAAAAATAAAATAATTGTCCATGCTAACGACGATGTCAATTGCAGTCAGTCGACCAATGACGTCAATCCTTCGGCTTTAAAAATTTCTACTTTTATTTTATTAAAAGATTTAGATCTAGTTTTGACTTCGCTTATAAAATCTATTGAATCAAAATCAGAAAGTTTTAAAGATGTTTTAAAACTCGGCAGAACACACCTTCAAGATGCAATTCCTACAACTCTAGGAAAAGAATTTGAGGCCTATGCTTTCAATCTCAAGAAACACCACGAACAAATAAAACAAATTTCAGATTTATCACGGGTTTTAAATTTGGGGGGCACCGCTATTGGCAACTCAATAAATGCCAAATCCGCATATATTAAAGAAGTATACACAGAGTTAAATAAAATTATTAATGGAAAATTTCAGCCAGCTAAAAACAAAATGGCGGGGACTAGTAGTCAAACAGATTTTTTAATTATTTCACAATTTTTAGTTTCTTTCACAGTTGAGCTTTCAAAAATTGCCAGTGACATAAGATTTATGTCTTCTGGCCCCAATGGTGGCATTGGCGAGATTATATTGCCTGAATTGCAAAAGGGTTCATCAATTATGCCAGGGAAAATTAATCCAATTATTCCTGAAGTTGTGAATCAATTATATTATTTAGTTTCGGGCAACAATTTAATGATTGAAAAAGCCAGTGAAGGGGCCCAGCTTGAATTGGGGGTCATGTTGCCGATTATTACCGATAAGTTACTTGAATCGTTAAAAATTACAATTGAAACGATTTACCAATTTGATAAACTTTGTATTTCAAAGATTATGGCTGATAAAGATAAATGCTTATTTCACTTAGATAATTCAACCGCTTACGCCACCTTACTTGTTCCTACTCTCGGTTATGACTTAGTTACTAAAATCGTTGATGAATCGATAAAAACAAAAAGAAAATTGAAAGATGTTGTAATTGAAGATAAATATTTAACAAGTAGTCAATTTGATAAAATAATTGATTCTTATTTAAAAGTGTTATAATTAAAAGATTAATAAGTAATAATAAAAATTATATGAAAAAAGGATATAAAGGAAGTATTGAAAAATTAACAACTGAAAATAATAATTTTCGAGAAGTTTTGTATACCGGTGAGCACTCTCAGCTTGTGCTTATGAGTTTACTTGCCGATGAGGAAATCGGGATGGAAGTGCATGCCGATAATGATCAATTTTTCCGTTTTGAAAAAGGCGAAGGTAAGGTCATAATTAATGAGACGGAATATATGGTGAAAGATGGTGATGCTGTTATTGTTCCATCTGGATCAAAACACAATGTGATTGCAGGCAGTAATGGATTGAAACTTTATACTCTTTATTCTCCAGCTCATCACAAAGATGGTATTGTCCGAACAACTAAGAGTGAGGCAGAAAGCAATGAAGCTGAATTCGATGGAGTAACAACTGAAAAATAAATGATTTCGTTAATTTATAAAAAAATTATTAAACCGATACTTTTTCTTTTTCCGGCTGATGATGTTCATCATTTCTTTTTGAAGACGGGAAGATTTTTAGGAAAATTTTCACTTTTAAGATGGAAAGTGCGTTTTCTTTTATCATTCAAAAATGATTCACTTAACCAGGAAATTCTTGGCATTAATTTCGGAAATCCGATTGGCTTGGCCGCCGGTTTTGATTACGATGCCGATTTGATAAATATTTTGCCATCGGTTGGTTTTGGTTTCCATACTATCGGGACGGTGACCAATTTACCATATGCTGGAAATCAAAGGCCAATGTTGGGCAGATTACCAAAATCAAAATCACTACTAGTTAATAAGGGCTTTAAAAGCATGGGGATGGAATCGGTGTTAAAGAAAATTAATAAAAGAGTAAAAAGAATACCACTTGGGATTAGTCTTGGTTCGACAAATAAATCATATGCAAACATTGAAGAGATGGCAGATGATATTATTGCTTCTTTTACTAGAGTTTTAAAAGAGAATTATTTTGATTATTTTGAATTAAATATTAGTTGCCCGAATTTAATTAACTCTGAAAATTTGATTAATAAATTCGATACACCCGAAGGATTAAATTTATTACTCACGAAATTGGAAAAACTTTCTATCAACCGACCGTTATTTATAAAAATGTATTTAGAAAAAAGCGAAGCAGAGACTTTAGCGCTTGCTGAAGTTGCATCTAAATTTTCATTTGTGCATGGACTTATTTTTTCAAACTTAGTTAAAGATCGAACAAATCCTGATTTTAATAAAAAAGAAATTGAAAATGCTGGTAGGGGGAATTTTAGTGGCAAGCCAACCGAAAAAATTACAAACAATCTAATAAGTATAGTTTATAAAAAATATCATGACAGGTTTATTATTATTGGCTGTGGAGGAGTTTTTAATGGCGCCGATGCCTATGAGAAAA
>CAYRQO010000052.1:0-5498 GCA_964426515.1 uncultured Candidatus Saccharibacteria bacterium
CTGTCTCTTTGTGTTGTTCTACATAAGAAGGGTTTATTAAATCATTGCTTACGCTTTCAACTACCCTTTCGCCTTCTGGTTTGGTGTTATCGATAAAATAAGATTGATCTCCAGCTGAATTTTCAGAATTAGAAGAAGTATCTTGTGTTGCTTCTTCTGATACAGGGTCTGTGTTTTCAGTTAAATTTTCTGGGGATGATTCAGAATCACTTGTCTCTGCTGACACTTCGTTTGGTGCTGATACTTCCTGACTAAAAACTAAAAATGGTGTACTTATAAAAGTCACGCACATAAAAAATAAAAATAACTTTTTGAAAAAGAATCCTCTCATGAATTTAATATTTTACCCCTTGATTATAGCAAACAATTATATTTTTAAAGCAAAGTTTTCCAGTGTTTTTGGGGATTTTTATAGACTTTATAAATAACTTCCAAATCTAATCACATGGCAAGTGTATCCACCTGGGTTTTTCTGTAAATAATCTTGATGGTAGTCTTCTGCGGGCCAGAATTTGGTGAATTTTTCTAAAGATGTTGCGACTGGGTTTTGCCACCTGCCGGAATTGTTTACAATTTTTATAAAATCTTCCGCTTCTGCTTTTTCTTCTTCGTTTTGATAAAAAATAGCAGAACGATAGCTGGTGCCAATATCGCCACCTTGTTTGTTTAGAGTTGTTGGGTCATGGACTCGAAAAAAGAAATCTAAAATATTTTGAAAAGTTGTTTTTGTCTCATCGTATGTGATTTCTAGTGCTTCTGCATGTCCTGGATGATTTTCATAAGTCGGATTTTCATTTTCTCCGCCTGTATAGCCTGCTTCTGTGTTTATGATGCCCACTTCTTTTCTAAAAAGTTCTTCTAGACCCCAAAAACATCCGCCGGCTAAATATGTTGTTTTCATGGATTTATTTTAGCATTTTAAAATATTAATGAAATTTTTGGTTGACTTTGTGGGTTGGGTGGTTTTATAATATAAGAGTTCTCCACGAAAAGGTTACTATAGGGGTTGGTCCCTATAGTGGCCTTTTTACTTTGTATCCTAGTATAGACTGTTTTTTATTTAAGAACTCAGATATGTTTTTATTTTCATTATCTAATTTCTTTAACAAAGCTGAATATTTAAACTCATTAGGAATCAAAACTCTTTCCAATTTATCTTGATCAATTAAATATTTGATTAAACAATAGAAATCACCATCGCCAGAAACGATAATAGCTTTATTAAAATTATTGATTTCAATCATCGCTTGCAATACTAGTTCCGCATCGCAATTTCCTTTTATTTTCCCAGTGGTGTATTTTAAAGTTGGTTTAAATATGCAAATATAATTAGATTCTTGTAGTTTTTTGTATAATTTTTCATTACCTTCAACATATCCTATAAAAACAAATGCTTTTGTGACTTTGTATTTTTCTTTTAGATAGATTCGAAATTTCCACCAATCAATTTTCCAACCAGTATCAACTATGTTCATGTGTAGGTTCTGGTTATCTATAAAAGCATAATTGTTTGGCACCAAAAAACACTAGCACTTGGGGTATGAAATTTTGATGAAGAAAAAATAAAAATAAAAACCCGCACAATTTGGCGGGGTTAGGAACCGTGAGCAGGGTCCTTTGGTTTAGACTTACCAGCATTAACGCGATAGCGGTTAAACCGCAAACCTCATCTAGTGATTAACTGGCTTTTTAGGCCTAGTGTGTCTTTTCGTCTTGCGACTTAACGACACTTCACATCTGGTGGATTCGCTGACTTTTTCTGGTGACTGTACCCCTTTGCAGGCGGCTTCACCAAAATTATCAAACTACTCAGGACTTTGGGGTCCTACAACCCTTCTTTTTAACCAGTGGCTAAATTGAAGTTTGGCCTGTTCCCTCTGAAAACACCTTTTCAAGGGAATCGATTTTTCTTTCTTCACAAAGAACCCTGCTCAAAATTGATACTAAAGAAAAACACCCGTTTTGTCTAGTGTGGCGGGTGAAAATGAAAGAGTTGATTGACTTTTTGTTTTGAACTTTTTATAATACTTATATTATGGCTTCGGCCTCCGAGGACCCCGCAGAGATGCGGGGTCCGATTTTTATATTGAATCTTTCCAAATTTGTTTTAAAAGATAAAAGAAAAACCCTCACAATTTGGCGGGTGGTTTGACTTTATATTTTTAGGTTTGGTATAATGTTGGTGTTTGTGGGAATACCCACTCGATCCGGATTAATTCCGGTGATGATTTTAACAAAACTCAAGCAATTGCTTGAGTTTTGTTTTTACATCCTTAAATTCATTGTTATTAATCTTACCTATTTTAAATTGAAATCTTTTACTATTTATAACTCTAATTTGGTATAACATTACCCATCTTTTTTTCTTATCAACTTCAATCTCTGAAAACCAAGTGCCTTTCTTTGGTTTAGATGTTATTGGTAATGCAATACAAAGTTCGGAAGACAGTTTTTTAATTATTAAAATCGGTCGTCTAAAAAATTTTCCCTTACCAAATGATTCACTTCCTACATTTAAACCTACAGAACACCACCAAACTTCTCTTTCATGAAAGAATAAATTATGACAATCTTTTTTGTTTATTAACTTTTTAAAATTGTTCCAGGAATCAAAATCTTCATTAATCATCAAAATATCATACAAATATAGATATGAAATTTTGATAAAGAAAAAATAAAAGCAAAAAGGCGGTTCACAGGTGTGAACCGCCTCTGACGTAAGGTGTCAGCGGCCGATTTTGTGCATCGCCCTGCGCCACGAGAGCACGGAGACGAGCGCATCATCTACAGGGTTGTGCTTCCGCACAGTCCTGGGATCAACCTCCGAAAAGGCGATCCTGTCGATGTCGGGGTCGATGCCGGCGCACAGCAGAGCCGTGGCGACTTCGTGGAGCGGATAGGGCCCGTTCCATTGCCGATTTTCTAGATCATCTTCCACGCAAGCGCGGAAGAGTCCAGATTCAACCGGCGTCCCGAAATCGGAGACGCAAATGGAGTTTTCTCTCCATGTCATCCAAAATGCCCAGAAGGCGTTCCGGAGGTCCAGCGGAGTCTCGAACCTTTCGAGATGAACGTGCGGACACACGTTCTCCTTGACCCACCCATCAGTCACGTGGACTTCAGGGTTGATCATTCCTCCAAACCGTGCGATTTCCTTGCCGTGCTCATCGAGCACAACGGCACCGATCGCCCAAACAGGCCCGTAAAGGCCGTCAGTCTCGGCGTCGAATGAGAATAGGTTGCGAATACAGTTTTTCATGTTGATTGGTGCAACCAATACATCAGGCATCTTTGACACCCAAAGGGATATTGTTAGTTACCCTTGCATAATGCATGTCTTGGCTACACAACGCGCAACCTGGTCATTGGAAATAACACTTCCAGGTATTTATAACATGGAATGGTTTGTTTGTCAATTTAATAAAACTTAATCCTTCAGCGAAATAACCATCAAGCCTTTATCATCAATATCTTCTTTGCTCCAAAAGTTTTCAAAATGAGATAGTTTCCACTTGCCTATATAACCAACTTTTTTAGTTAATTCCCTGCCAGTGTAGTCTTTTGTTTCTGGGTCCCACTCGCGCAGAAGCAAGTTGTCACCCTCTTCAATATCAAAATCATTAAGCCGAACCTCAAAAGTTTTCTTGTTATCAAGAATTTGTTGGAAGTACTCTGGGCGGATTTTTTTGGTGATGGTTTGCATTTTATTAATTAAACTACATCTAAACCTATTAATTCAAGTCTATCTTTAATATTCTCCCACTTTGGGTATTTTTCTTCTAGTAGCTTCCAAAAATTTGAGTTGTGGCTTTTGTGTTTTAGATGGCAAAGTTCATGCACTATCACATAATCAATACATTCTTTTGGTGTATGAATTAGTTTAGGGTTTAGGAATATTTTGTCTTTGTTTAGAAAACTCCCCCATCTTTTTTGCATTTCCCTTATACGTAAAACTGGATTATTTTTGTAGTTAAATCTTCTTAACATTTCCTTAAACCTTTCCTCAAAAATTAACTCTGCCTTTTGGTTAAACCATTCTCTAAGAATTTTTTTATTATGATTTGAATTTGAAGAACTTTTAGTAGTCTCAAGTAAAATTTTACCTTTTGTAAATGAAACTAAATTTCTGCTGGATTGTTTTACTTGCAACTTGTATTGTCTTCCTAGATATAAAAAACTTTCACCTGATATAAACTCCTTTTGATAAGTTTTACGCTGATATTTTTTGAAGAATGAGAACTGTTTTTCTAGCCAAAACCATTTTTTTTGCAGGAAGTTATTAATTTTCTCTGTAGTAACTTCCTTTGGACACTTCAATATGATTTTTAGCTCAGGTGTAACAATTAATGAAAGAGTTTTCCTGTCCTCTTTGATTAAGTGATATTCATAAACAAATTTTCCAAATATAAATTCTTTCATGAATTATTGAAATAAATCAAAGTTGTTTTCTGCTAATCGTACAGACTCATCAATGATTGATTTTATTTGATCGTTGCTTAAATCAATTCCCATGGTCACTTTTATATTGTCATACAGATAATCGTCGATCTTATTTCTCATCTTTCTTTTAACATCAATATTCTTATGCCAGTCAACGATTGCTTCTTCAGTTATTATTGTGTGAATATCAACAATAATTTTTTCAAATTCATTTCCATCTAAATTTAAAGACTCAAAATTTTGTTTCAAGTTTCTGTAAAATATATCTGACCCTTTGTGTTCTGAGATTATTTTGGGCAATTCATCATCTTTTTTGTTTACAACATCATCGCTTATTAGCTTTAATTGCTTCAATGATTCAATATCAGATAGTTTCCCTTGTTTCATCTTCTCTATAATTTCAGAAATCTTTTTAGAAAACTTTTCGTAGAATTCTGGATCCGTATCCATTTTCTCGGTAATCACTCTTTGTGTTTGTGATGCAATCGCTTCAGCTTTTGATTTATTTGAACCTAACTCCTCAACGGCTTTTTCAAAAGATTCTTTATCTGTGATGTTAACTTGCTTTGTTAAAAGCTCTATCCCTTTTGCATCAACATATTTGTCCAAGATATTTATTAGAGATTGTTTATATTCAGACAAATCAACCTTTTCTTTGTAAACAAGCGATGATGATTTTCTCAGCTCAAGTAGCTTTTTAAGTTCCCTTTTATATAAATCTAAATGCTTAAATTCATGAACAAAATCTTGAAGAACATAACATTCAGACATGTTTTTAATAAAAGCATTCAATGCTTTGTAAAAAGTTTCTCTTTTCGATTCATCAGATAATAGTTGAATATAAGCTTCATCGTCGTTAGTAGATTCAACTTCTTTGAATAAATCATTTACAATACTGTAACTTTGTTCTAATTCTTTGATCTTGTCGCTTACATCAATCAATGATCCTTTTACATCATTTTCATCATAATTACCAAAAAGCTTCATTGCCGTATCAATGTTCTTTGCATTTTCAGAATAATCAACAATGTAACCAGCTGTCTTTGGTTTGTCTTTTT
>CAYRQO010000053.1:0-5481 GCA_964426515.1 uncultured Candidatus Saccharibacteria bacterium
TGAATGCTCTTTTTTAACCTTTTCTTTTATCCGTCTTATTTTCATTTTTGATTCTAAAACGGCTCTTTTGGCAAACGACATTCTTCTTTCATCTATTTCTTTGGTTGTCCTTTTAAAGAAATTATTTATCTTTGGCCAATTTTTACCAATCCATTTTCTGACCTTTGTTAAAATGATAAACCAATACTTTGCCAAAACCAATACAATCCCTTGGATTATATGTTTAGCTAAATGTAGCATAATTTTTTCTAAATGTCGAAAATATATTTCTGGAATTAATTTCCGCTTAGGAGTTTGAGGTTCAACTCGAAGTGTTTCTATCTGCCAAGCCCGAAATGACAACATGGTAAATGCTAGAATAATGGCTATTAAAAAGAGGATAATTATAACTCCCATATTTAATTAATTGACTCAAAAATAAATGAAGAAAGTACAGCATTATTATTTTTAAGTAGTGTTCCAACTGTCACATCACCATTTTTTATATATGCTTGGTCCATCAAAGTTTGCTCTTTAAAGTAGGTTGAAATTTTTCCTTCCAACATTTTCTTTTTTATGTCTTCTGGTTTATCGGATTCGGCAACTTCTTTTTCAAAAACCTCAATAACTTTTTTTCTATCTTCTTCAGTTATTTCATCACTAGTTGTAAAAGCTGGCTTCATGGCAGCAATATGCATAGCAATGTCACGAGCCAATTCTTTAGTCCCAGAAGAAAGTGAAACGATAACGGCACTTTTGTTGTTATGAATATAACTACCAATGATAGAGCTTTTTACTTCTTCAACTCTTCCTAATTCAATTTTTTCTCCAACTTTTTGAACTATTTCGTCAATTAAATCTTTTGATTTGTTCGTCATAGCTTCAATTCCTTCGTTCAACCCTAAATCAGCTAATTTGTTGGCCAAATTAATAAAATCATCATTTTTAGCCACGAAATCAGTTTCAGTATGTAGAACTAAAAGCAAAGCTTTTTCAGTATTTTCTTTAACAATGATTAAGCCATCTTTGGCATTGCGGTCAGCTTTTTTCATGGCAATACTACTGGATTTTTTCTTTAAAATTATTAAGGCTTTTTCTAAATCACCTTCGGCTTCTTCGAGGGCATTCTTACATTGCATGACGGAAACGCCCGTTTTATCTCTTAAATCTTTGACTTGTTCCGCGGTTATTTTAATAGACATATTTTTTTTAAGTAATTTTAATTATTTATTAAGACCATTTGACCCATTTGTATAAGCTTCTTTTATTTTAGTTAAGAAAAAAGTAATTGAGGAAATGGAAGCATCATTAGCCACGATAGGGTATTCAACTTGTTTTAAATTACAATCAGTGTTTAGAAGAGCGATGATGGGTAGATTCATTTTTTTAGCTTCAGTCACAGCGATGTGCTCTTTCTTAGAATCAACAACAAAGACAGCATCGGGAGTTTTGGTAATGCCTGTTAGGCCTTGAAAGTTCTTGGTCATATCGGCCATCTCTCGATCAATTAATAGTTTTTCTTTTTTAGTATATTTATCAAGTTCACCTTTTTCTTTTTGGTTTCGAAGATCAAGTAATTTAACAATTCTTTTTTTAATTTCAGAAAAATTTGTTAGTGCTCCGCCAACCCAACGTTCAGAAACGTAAGGCATATTAAGAGCCAAAGCCGTCTCAACAATTTGTTGACGAGCTTCAGGTTTAGTTCCAACGAATAGAATTGTTTTACCGGATGCAGCCAATTTCGAAACCTCATCAAGTGCTTTTTCTAAAAGTTCATTGGTTTTTTCAATATTTATAATATCAACTCCGTTTTTTGTCGCAAAGACATATTGGGAAACTGATGGGTGACGACGACTTTTTGAGTATCCATAATGGACACCGGCTTGAAACATTTCTTCGACAATATTTTGTGTACTCATATAATTCTTGTGATTAATTATCTCTTTCGACAGAGATTGTTTATAATGTTCCGTTTTTAAGCATTCCAGCTCACCCGACCAAAGGTCTAGGGCTTTTTACAAGGGTATTAAATTAAAAAATCCCTCACGGAACGTAACCATTATAGTACCAGAAAAAGCATTATTTTGCAATCCCCAATTTTTGACTGGAGGGTCATTTTAGGGTAATATGGGGGAATATGAAACAATCACATTTGTTTACAAAAACCAAAAAGGAAAGCCCAAGTGATGAGGTTTCCCTTAACGCTGAACTTCTAATTAAGGCTGGATTTATAAATAAAGAAATGGCAGGAGTTTACTCGTATTTACCACTTGGTATTCGAGTTATTAAAAAAATTGAAAATATTATCAGAGAAGAGATGAATGCCATTGGGGGCCAAGAAATGAAAACTTCTATTATTCAAAATAAAGAAATTTGGGAAAAGTCTGGCCGTTGGAGTGATGAAGTGGTAGATAATTGTTTTAAAACTAAACTAAAAAACGGCGGAGAAGTTGGTTTATCATTTACGAATGAAGAGGCTCATGCCAATATTTTGAAACAGTATATAAGCTCTTACAAAGATTTACCGATTTATTCATATGACTTCAAAGATATATTTAGAAATGAAACTAGAAGTAAATCTGGAATTTTGCGGGGGAGAGAATTTTACTGGAAGGCTCTTTATTCTTTTTCAAGAAACGAGGAAGAACATAATGAATTTTATGAGCGGGCTAAGCAGGCATATAAAAATATTTTTAGCCGAGTTGGAATTGGTCACTTAACTTATTTAACTTTTGCTTCAGGTGGAACTTTTTCAAAGTTTTCACACGAATTCCAAACTCTAACTGGAGCCGGTGAAGATACTATTTATATTGATGAAAATAAGGGTATTGCTATCAATCTTGAGGTTTACAACGATGAAGTCTTAGAGAGTTTAGGTGTCAAAAAAGAAGACTTAGTTGAAAAAAGGGCCATTGAAGTTGGAAATATTTTTCCCCTCGGGACGAAGTTTTCAGAACCTTTCGATTTGAAATATAAAAATGAAGAGGGGGAAGAAAAATTGGTCATCATGGGTAGTTATGGTATTGGTCTCGGCCGATTAATGGGAACCATTGTTGAAGTCCTATCTGATGACAAGGGAATAATTTGGCCCGAGGCCGTAGCCCCATTTAAAGTTCATTTACTTCTTTTGGGGGGAGATGACGATATCAAAAACGAAGCTGAGAAAATTTATAAAGAATTATTGCAAAAAAATATTGAAGTTTTATTTGATGATCGCGAAGATATAAGTGCTGGAGAAAAATTTGCTGATGCTGATTTGCTCGGCTTGCCTTATCGATTGGTTGTCTCAAAACGTAGTTTAGCTGATGGTGGTTTTGAAATAAAAAAGAGAACTGAAGATAAGGGGCAAGTAGTCACATTTTTCGAATTATTAGAATTATTAACGCCTAAGGCTTAATGCCTAGTGCTTATTTATTTTGTTTAAAAAATTTTACCAAATGTTTTCTAATGATATAGGGATAGATTTAGGCACTGCCAATACGCTGGTCTATTTGAAGGGCCATGGAATAATCATTAGTGAACCATCAGTTGTGGTAGTTAATCAAAAGACTGGACAAATTATTGCCGTCGGAACAGAAGCTAAGCAAATGCTCGGCCGAACCCCGGGGCATATTCGAGCTGTTCGACCAATTGTTGATGGAGTCATTTCTGATTTTGAAGTTACCGAAGAAATGCTTTCATATTTAATTAATAAAACTGAAAAAATTTCTAAAAAATTTATTCGACCGCGAGTTATTATTGGTGTCCCAACTGGTATTACCAATGTTGAAATCAGAGCGGTTGAAGATGCGGCTCATTCAGCTGGTGCCCGCGAAGTTTATATTATTGAAGAACCAATGTCTGCGGCGATTGGTATTCGGTTGCCAGTTAAGGATGCTGTTGGTTCAGTCATTGTCGATATTGGTGGTGGGACGACAGACATTGCGGTTATTTCTTTGTCGGGGGTCGTTTGTTCGAAGAATTTAAAAATTGCTGGAGATTTACTCAATACCAATATTGTGAATTACATGAAAGATGAATTCAAATTATTAATTGGCGAGCGAACAGCCGAAAATATTAAAATTGCTATTGGTGGAGTTTTAGAGGGTGAACCTATGGAAGCGGAAGTTAGAGGCCGAGATTTGGTCACTGGACTACCAAGGCAAGTGATTGTGACCGACTCTGATGTTCGCGAAGCCATCATGCCATCGGTACTTAGTTTGATTGATGGAATTAAAGAAGTGCTGGAGACAACTCCACCAGAACTTTTGTCTGATATTATTCATCGAGGCTTAGTTTTATCAGGTGGTGGAGCCTTACTCCGAGGTCTTGATGTCATGATTCAAAATGCTATTAAAATACCAATATATGTAGCCGAAGATCCGTTAACCGCCGTGGCCAGAGGGACGGGCGTTATCCTTGAAGATTTTGATTCTTATCGAGAAGTTTTATTAAATACCGATGATACATCAGTTCCAAGATAAAAAACAAATAGTTCGCAGAAAAAAAATTATTAAAAACGTAATCGGTTTTGCTATTTTTTTTGTTCTAGCAATTGTTGGAGTCTTGTCATGGTCTGGTAAAATTTTTCATAGTCTTGGCCGGCCAATATGGAAATCTGAAAAATTGGCGACGGATGGACTTTATAATGTCAATTATTTATTTAGAACTAAATCGGCAATTACAAAAGAAAATCATAATTTAATAGAAGAAAATTCTAATATACGATTGACGATGATTGATTATCAAATTTTAAAAAATGAAGTCAACGATTTAAAAGAAATATTAGGCCGGACGCCTGTTGATGATAATTTTATTTTAGGTAACATTTTAACCAAACCCAATCACTCACCTTATGACACTATTGTTATAGATATTGGTGAAGATAAAGGTATAAAAGAGTTAGACGAGGTTTATGCGGATGGTAATATTCCGATCGGTAGTATAAGCAAGGTCTACAATAAAACTTCTTTGGTTTCTTTATATACCAATCCAGGCCAAAAGACCGAAGGTTTTATGGATATTACCAATGCTTCTGTTTTATTAACTGGCCGAGGCGGTGGAAATTTTGAAATGATAATCCCAGCTGAATTATCGGCCGAAAAGGGAACTATAATTTATTTACCCGGCAGTTCTTCGCAGGTGGTGGCAATTGTTGATGAAATAATTTCCGCTCCGACCGATCCATTCAAAAAAGTTCTACTTAGTTCACCTGTCAATGTTCAAAATCTTAAGTGGGTACAAATAAAAACAGATTAATGACTAGTTTTAATTTTAAAATCGAAAAGAAAATTCCTAATTTTTTAGGTCGAGCGGGAGTGCTTTCGACTCCACATGGAGAAATATTAACTCCGTCTTTTGTGGTAGTTGGGACGAAAGGAACAGTTAAGGCTGTGACTCCTGAACAAGTTAAAGATTTAGGGGCCCAAGTAGTTCTCGCTAATACTTATCATTTATATTTACAACCTGGCGATGAACTTGTGCGCCAAGCTGGGGGTTTGCATAAATTTATGAATTGGGATG
>CAYRQO010000054.1:0-5467 GCA_964426515.1 uncultured Candidatus Saccharibacteria bacterium
TGCTTGAGCACTTACTCTAGCAAAAGTAGCACCATCAACAATTAAAGTCTTTTCGGGTTGGTTTTCTTTTTCAAATTTTTTATTTAATTCAGCTAATTTTTTATTAATTAATTCTTCTCCTTTTTCTTTTTCTATTTGATACTCATTTTCAAGCGAATCCTTGGCTCTTTGATATTTTTCTAATAACTCCTTATATTCTTCATTATTAATGAAGCCTAATTTTTTGCCTTCTTCTATAGCTTTCACGTATGCTAACATATTTTCTAGCCAGTATATTGTTGAACTATAACTTCTTGTTCCAGTTTCTTTGTGTACTTGGTTTAAAGATTTAGAGGCTAATCCAGTTAACAAATTATCTCTAAAGGTATATTCAATTTGCTTCTTTTTCTTACCCTCGTTCTGTTCATCATTTCCCAACATTCTATCAACACTATTTTGAATCCTTTCCCAATTTATTTTATAAAAATCTTTTTCTTTTTCAATTTCAGCTTTTTGGGATTCGTATTCTGTATCTTTTTTTACATCATTGGCTAGTTTATCTAGTTGCTTTGGTTCTGTTTGATTTTCTATATCTTTTACTGTTACTTCTCCTGGTTCTGTTGCTGTCGTCTCTGTTTCTTTTTGCTCTAATCTTTCTAATACAAATTTAAATTGAGCTGCCTCTTTGTCTGCATACCCTGCCATATCTTCATCTTTTATGTTTCCTATTATATATTTAAACACTTCCTCTTTTATAAGGTCTTTAGCTGTGATTTCTCCTTTGAGATATTTTATTGATAAAACTGCCATGATGTTTAGCTTAGCCAGGTCGCTTTCCATTATTGTTTGTCTTTGTTTTTCATCCTTTATTTTTTTATAATAAAACTCTTCTCTGTCAGGCCATATTTTTAGTAAATCTTCCCATGTTATCAAATCACCACTTTTTTCTATTGCTTTAATTTTTTCTTCTTTATTAACAGGAGTTTCCTCTATTGTTTCAGTTGTAACCGAAGGCTCCTCCGTGCCTTTTTCGTTTAGTTTTTGTGTCTCAGTGTTTTTTATTTGTTTCGCTAGTTCATCATCAATAAATACTATTTCAGCTGGAGTTTTTACTTTCCATTTTCCATTTTGGTCTTTTTCAACAATACCATCCCTTATGTTAGTAATATGTTTTGCTTTTCTCGTATATGTATTCTTATCATCAAACATATCTTTTAATACGGCGTCATAATTTGCTAAAGCCCTATCTTCATTTCCACAAAAACGATAGGAAGCTTTATCTCCATTAAAATTAAACAATACATAAAATGCATTTTCCTCTTCTTTAGTTTCCTTAAATAAAGTACCTCCATCTCTGTTTTTTAGATATATTTTTTCTCCGACGATAGGACTGATTTTTGAATTAGCGATTAATTCTTTTGTTTTTTGTCTGTATATTTCTTCTTGTTTTTCAAATTCTTTCTCCATTTTTTTCCAATCATCAATCTCCTTTGGTTCAGTCTCCTCGGGCTTTTTTTCTGGTTCTTCTTTTTTTTCTGGACTTAATTCGTATTTTACTCCTTTTTCTTCAGTAAATATAATAATTCCTTTTTCAACTATCTGTCCTGTTTCAAGATCTATTTTTGCAAGTTTTTTAACAGTATAGCCCTTACTTTTATTCGCATCCCAAGTGTTTTTAATATCAAATGCTGGTTTTAAATAGTATTCATATTGATTTATACATCGTATTACTTCTTCGCCTTTGTCTATTAAGTAAACATTCCCTTCTTTGTCTATTTTATAAAAAGCTCTATCTTTTTCTTTAATTTCCTTTTCCATTATGAAACATCCATTTCTCTCTGGAATGCTGAATAATCTCCCTTCAATTTTTTTCGGGTCAATTGTTTTTATTTCTTCTTCATTTTTAACATTCTCGAAGGGTGTTTCGGGAACAGTTTTTAGTAATTCAGGTAGAGATCCTTTTAATATATCTTCTTTTTCCTCGCGAAGTGCAGTTAATTGTTTATAAATTTCCTCTATTTCGGCTGGGTCCTTTAATCCTGCCATTTTTTCTTCAAGCTCAACTCTAGATTTTTTAATTTCCAATAGTCGCTTTTCATTTTTGTTTAACCCCCCGAGAGTTTTTTCTAGATCATTCATAAATTTTTATTTTTTATAATTTGCTAATTATACTAAATTTGGAATTAAATGTCTTTAAATTATATCATAAAACATTGTATATGTCAATGTTTGCTTAATTTTTAAATCTATTGATTATCTTTATACTTATGCAATTATTCGAGTTTGTTTATCCGTGACATTTAATCGATAGTCCTCTTTCTCAGTTATGTCTTTGTACCCAAAAGACATAATCATTTTTATGGCATTTTCTTTTTCAAAATTTATTCTACCTAAATATTTTTTTTGAAAATCTGTAGGATCATTTAAACGAAAGTGGTCATAATCTTTAGTTGATTCAAAAATTTCCATATATTCTATTTTAAGATCTATAGACAAGAAAGATTCTCTAATATCATTAATATGTGTATCTATATCATCTTTTAATTTTTCAACAATATTGCTTTTATTGTTTGCTATTTTATCTAAATGTTTTAATGTTTGTAAGCGTACAAATAAATAATCTAAATTTTTATATCTATGTATTTTCTTTAAAAAAGTATCTTTTCTAAACTCCCATTGCCCATGATTCATAAACTCTTCTTTTTTGTTAGGATCTTTAAAATACATGACGCCTTTTGATAGATTTTCAGCTTCTATTTTTGTCAATATAAGTTCGCTGGCTTTTTCTACGATTGGTTCAATCTCTGTCACCTCGCCATTATTATCGTTATAAATTTCTATGAATTCTTTATAGGCATCTATCATATGTTTATCAATTGATATTTTTTCTATCCCGTCCATTAGAAATTTCGATGCAGATATGAGTTTGTCGTATAAGTGGGATAATTTTTCCCCATATTCCCGCAACTCTTTATTTTCGAATTCAATTCTTTCTCCTTTTTGGTCCTCTTTTTCGTTTTCAAAAATATCAACATCTATTAACACTTCATCATATTTTTCTTTTAATTCATTCATTCTTTTCTGTTTGTTTACTTGAGGGTTAAAAATTATCTCGTCATTATTTGGTGAAAAAGTAAGATTTTCTTGAATTATTCTCATTATCTCTTCTTTTTTATTATATGATGGTGATAATTCCTTTAAAAGTTTTCTGTTTTGGTTATCTTCTTTTCCATACTCACGCACGTTAGGACCCTCGTCATTAATAGTTATCTTTTCATCTTTGTATTTTATTATGGAAAAACAATATGTATCTGAGACATTATTCCTATCATAAGGAAAAATTTGATACATATCAATACTCTCAATTTTACTAATTTTATCGAGCTTTTCTATTTCTTGTATTTGTTCTTCAAGGGTTTTTTTATAAAATTTTTTAAAAGTTTCGAATATCTCTTTATTGTTTTCTAATTTATTTTTACCCGTTTTCTCTTGTCCAGTATTTTCTTCTTTGATTTCAAACAACTCCTCTGGTAGATTTTCTATAATCATCTTTGCCAATTTTTCTCCATAATCTCCTACCATTTTTTCCATCAAATATTCTTTTTTATCCACATCACTAGGTGCATCAGAAAGGATACTTTTTATGCTTTCCAAAAGCCAATTAATATTAACTTCTTTTCCTTCTTTATGATTATCTAGTTTTTCCATATTTTTATTCCATTTCCATCAATATTTTTTCCACCTGATCGCGTTTAACTGTAACTCCTTTTACCTTGTCGGCATATATGGTTAATAATTTTCTTAATTGTCCAACTTCATTTTTTTTGTTTTTTATTCCATCTTTCGTCTTTTCAATTTTCCCTTGGGTATTAATATTCTTATTTTGTTTGTATTCTTTGACTAGTTTATTATATTCATCCTCCATATTTACAATTTCCTCATTGATCTTACTGATAGAATTTTTTGTTTCAACAATTGAATTACTATACATATTCATATCTTCATTGGTCATTTCGATCATCATCGGAATAACACTTTGAACAAGTTCTTTGGCATCAAACTTTACCCCACTATCCCTACCTTTTTTATCTTGAAGAATAAACATAAATTCTCCATAATCTCCCTTGAAATTGGGTTTTATATATTTTTCGAAATCATCTATGCTAATATTAATACAACCATCAGAAAATTTATTATCTTCTGGGGTTTTAGTTTTTAATTTTTTTGTCCTTGGTCCTATTTCATCTGGATATGTCTGATGTTGTCCTAGATTTATAAGGTCGCCCAAAACTGATTTTCCAATTAAAGAAAATTGTAATTTGCCGTAGAGTTTTAAATCTTTTTCGGTTGTAAAATTTGAAAGCAAGCAAACGCCAGCTGGGGTTGTTCGAACTCCCTTATGAAGTTCTTCAGATGTATTTTCCATATTCCCTTCATCCTTTCCAAATCCAGCTACAATTTTTGCAATTAATTTATTTTGTGGATCAAAAATGTAAATTAAAGCACTGTCTTTGTCTAATATTTGATACCATCTTTCTGGGGTTGGATTTTCTTCTGCCATATATTTATAAACCTCTTTACCCTCTTCGGAAAGTGTTGAATAAATTTCTGTATCGAATCTCTTGTCAAAACTTATTGTTTTATCTAAATTATTTTCTTTTTTAATAACTTCTTTTTCATTTTTATCTAAATTATTTTCTTTCCCCCCTTTTTTAAAATCAGTTGTTTTTAATATTCCAACGAGAGAGGCGATAGCTAAAACACTGAATATTCCAATTTTTAATATTTTTTTTATTTGTGGGTCTTTTTTGACTTCATTTATTTTACCAGGTGGCAATTCGAAATCATTTTTTAGAATATCTTCTAGTATTGTTTCATTTTTTTCTTCACTTACCATGGGTGGAATTTCTTTTTTTGTTTCTTCTATATTATCAAAATAATCACCTGGTAAAGATTCAATTATTTTTTTACTCAAATCTGGCCCATAGTCTAATGATAGAGTCTCAAAAAGATGAGTTTTTTTATCTTTATATTTTGGAGTATTTGAAACCACATTCTCTATTTCATTATTTAAGAATTCATAATTTGATTTTTCTTCTATTGTATTTGTTGGTTTTTCTACGCTCGTCATATTGTATTTTTATTTTAGCATAAATTCATTCATAAATAGTAAGAGCCGGCATTCATAAAGAAATCCGGCTCCTGTCATGTTATTGAGTCATGATCTCATTTAACTACCGCCCTTTATCTTTTTTCTGGATACCGGTCGGTACTTTGTTGGCCAAAGTTGTGGAATCAGACACAACCGCTGGCGGGGTTTTAATCACCTTTGCTTTTTTACCTGGCTTGGTTGTTGCAGCGGCAAGGGCAGCTTGTGTTTCAGCCAAAGTAGTGTCCATTTCGGCGATAGCAATTGTTAGATTATTAATGCTATCGTTTAACTCACTATTGTCACTTTCACAGTTAGTTAAATCAGCCTGTGCAGTTG
>CAYRQO010000055.1:0-1029 GCA_964426515.1 uncultured Candidatus Saccharibacteria bacterium
TGACTTCATAGTCGCCATTTCCCCAATGACCAGTTTTTGAAACATCTCGGGCTAGTCCAAATTTATCATTCAGATGTCCCACAGGAACATTTAAGAATATCTTAATATCTTTACTGCGTATTTCAATGTCCACAAAATTGGTAGCGAGTTTGTAGGCTATATAAAGTTTTTTTGGCTCTTCAACAATATCATCATCTAATGTGGTTATCATTTCTCGTATTTCAAAGAAAAGCTTTTTAATTTCATCCTTTGTACCCCTCAGATGATCTTCAACAGAGTAGCTCTTTTGAAGTCGCTCAGCTTTTTCTTTTTTCGAGTTTCTGTAAATTTTTGACGTACTAAATCTGAACTTTTGTTGTTTTTCAAGATTCAGTTGCAATATGTTACTATCATATATTACATACTCTAAAAGCTCAATCTTAATAGGCAAAATTTCAACAGTATCAAGATCAAATTTATTATATCCTTCCGCAATACAGATGACACGGGGACTATCCCATTCAACCTTTGTTTTCATGCCCTTTTTTTGGCATAGTATCTCAAAATCTCCTTTGTGTCCCAAAAGCCATTTTAAGTATGAAAGCCCTTGCATGATGACTGTGTCATTTTGTCCCTTTTTATATTCAATTATGCAAGGAGAGCCGTTTTTATCAACTCCGAGAGTATCGATTCTTCCGCCTTCATTGGTACTATATTCAGAAGCTAAAAAATCAATATTTAATATCTCATGGAGGTTAGCTTCAAATAGTCTTTGTATCTCTCGCTCTTTGGAGATAGGAGAAGGTGGAAGTTTTGTAACTTTTTGGTTATTTATTTTGAATAAAGGCATATTTAAAGCTTTTTAAGCTCATTTAAAACTTCCTCGATATTTCCATTGTGTACTAAGAAAAAATGCAATTTACCTTTTCCAAGTTCTGCCCATTTATTACCGATCTGAACTTTATATTCTGTATCCTCGTTGCTAACACGATCTCCACCTTTCCATTCCAAGGCAACAATATTGCCGTTTTTAGTGTGAGCAATAAAGTC